>JBEKGQ010000876.1:0-3183 GCA_050012715.1 Polyangiaceae bacterium | reverse complement strand
CTCGAGCGAGACGCCGGTGCGGGTCGAGCTCTACGGCGAGCTGGTCCTCGCCATGAAGGCGTTCGACTCGGTCGACCAGACGACGAAGAAGGACGCCCCCGACGTGCGCGAGCTCTGGCTCCCCCCGGTGCGCGAAGCCATCCTCGACGGCCGCACCGCGGCGCGGGCCCGCGGGCGGGTGACGCAGCTGGCGGAGATGATCGACTGGCCCACGACGAAGACCCGCGCCCTCGTCGACGACGTCGTCCACGGCCGCGCCTTCTTCGGCGCCGAGGGGTACCTGCCGGCGTACTACGAGGACCTCGACCCGCTGCTCGCGTACGTGCCCGACGACGCGGTCGTGCTCCTCGACGATCCGCCGGCGGTGACGCGCGCGGTGCGCGACGAGCTGACCCGCGCCGCGAGCGACGCCGCCGAGAAGGAGCGCTCGGTGCCGACGTTCCTGCCCGAGGCGTTCTACGTCGACGAGGCCGCCATCGCGTCCGAGATCGAGGCTCGCGTCGCCGTCCCGCTGCATCGGATCCCGGTCGCGGGGGAGGCCGACGGCGGCCTCGGTCGCTTCGAGGTCGCCCGTGAGCCGCTCGACCTCGCGTCGCGCGACCACGACGACCTCACGCGCGCGGTGAAGTCCGCCCGCGCTTCCAAGGGAAAGAACGCGACCCTCGCGCCGCTCGTCCGGCGCGTCGTTCACTGGCGTGAGCACGGCCTGCGCGTCTTCGTGACGGCGCGCGCGCAGACGCAGGCCGAGCGCCTCGTCACGCTCCTCCGGCACCAGGGGGTGCCGTGCAAGGCGCGGCTCACCGCGTTCGACCCAGCGTGGCTCGAGGAGACCGTCGACGGCGTCGAGGTCGTCGTCGGCCCGCTCGCGCACGGCGTGGTGCTCCCCGCCGACGGCCTCGTCCTCGTCACCGAGGAGGAGATCTTCGGCTCGCGCGTCCACCGGCGGCGCGATCGCGCCCGCTCGCAGGACACCACGCGCCCGTTCCTCGAGGACCTGCGGAGCCTGGCCCCGGGCGACTTCGTGGTGCACGTCGAGCACGGCATCGGCCGCTACCAGGGGCTCGTCCACAAGACCGTCGGCTCGCTCACCGTCGACCTCATCGCGATCGAGTACGCCGGGGGCGACAAGCTGTATCTGCCGGTCTGGCGGCTCAACCAGCTCGAGAAGTACGTCGGTGGCGAGCACGCCGCGCCGAAGATGGACCGCCTCGGCGGCTCCACGTTCGCCCGCACCAAGGCGCGGGTCGCCCGCGAGGTGCGCAAGATGGCCGACGAGCTCCTGCGCCTCTACGCCGAGCGCCAGGCCCTCCCCGGCGAGGCCATCCCGCCGGCGGACGACGACTACCGCGCGTTCGAGGCGACGTTCCCCTTCGACGAGACCAACGACCAGGCCCTCGCCATCGCGTCGGTGAACAAGGACCTCGAGTCGACGCGTCCCATGGACCGCCTCGTCTGCGGCGACGTCGGCTTCGGCAAGACCGAGGTGGCGATCCGCGCCGCCTTCCGCGTCGCCATGGCCGGCAAGCAGGTGGCGCTCCTCTGCCCGACGACGGTGCTCGCGCAGCAGCACTTCCGCACCTTCGAGGCGCGGATGACGGGTTACCCGGTGACGATCCGGGCTCTCTCGCGGTTCCAGACGAAGAAGGAGATGGAGGAGTCGGTCTCGGGCCTGAAGGAGGGGAAGGTCGACGTCGTCATCGGGACGCACCGGCTCCTGTCGAAGGACGTGCACTTCAAGCACCTCGGGCTCCTCGTCGTCGACGAGGAGCAGCGCTTCGGCGTCTCGCACAAGGAGCGCATCAAGCAGCTCCGGGCCCAGGTCGACGTGCTGACCCTCACCGCGACGCCCATCCCGCGCACGCTGCAGATGGCGGTCACGGGCATGCGCGATCTCTCGCTCATCACGACCGCGCCGGTCGACCGCCGCGCGGTGCGCACGGTGGTGACGCGCTGGGACGACCACGTCGTCCGCGAGGCGGTGCAGCGGGAGCTCGCGCGCGGCGGGCAGTGCTTCTACGTCTACAACCGCGTCGACAAGCTCTACGAGAAGGCGCAGCGGCTCCAGGAGCTGGTTCCCCAGGCGCGGGTCGCGGTAGCCCACGGGCAGATGAGCGAGTCGGCGCTGGAAGAGACGATGATCGACTTCGTCGACGGGCGCTACGACGTGCTCGTGTCGACGGCGATCATCGAGAGCGGCCTGGACATCCCGCGCGCCAACACGATGGTCATCGACCGCGCCGATCTCTTCGGCCTGGCGCAGCTCTATCAGCTCCGTGGCCGCGTCGGACGCAGCAAGGAGCGCGCGTACTGCTACCTCGTCGTCCCGGAGACGAACGCGATGACCGACGAGTCGCGCTCGCGCATCGAGGCGCTCGAGCGGCACACGGAGCTCGGCAGCGGCTTCCACATCGCGTCGCTCGACCTCGAGATGCGCGGGGCGGGGGATCTCCTCGGCGGCGAGCAGTCGGGCAACGTCGCCAGCGTGGGGTTCGACCTCTTCTGCCGCATGCTCGAGGACGCGGTGCACGAGATGAAGGGCGAGGAGGTGGCGCACGACGTCGACCCGGAGCTGAGCTTCGACGTGGAGGCGCTGCTGCCGGAGGACTACGTGACCGACGTCGGGGTGCGCCTGTCGCTCTACAAGCGCCTGGCGAGCGCCTCGGACGAGGCGCAGGTGTCGGACCTCGCCGCCGAGATGGAGGACCGCTTCGGCCCGCCGCCGGAGGAGGCGCGGCGCCTCGTCAAGCTGATGGCGCTCAAGACGGAGCTGCGGCGCCTCCGCGCGCTCGGATGCGAGGCGAACGCGCGGGTCGTGACGCTGCACCTGCGGGAGGACACCCCGCTCGATCCGACGAAGATCACCGCGCTCATCAAGAAGACGCGCGGGGCGTGGAAGCTGACACCGGACATGCGGCTGTCGCGCCGGTTCGAGGACGGCGACGGGCTCGGCAACGCCGAGACGACGCTGGCCGAGCTGGCCTCGTGCATGAAGGACGCGTGACGCTGGGCGAGCGCGAGCGAGCCCGTGTGGCGGTGCTACTTCAGCACCGCCACCTGGGCGTGCCAAGATGCGCCCACCATGCGGCCCGAGGACATCGGCTGGTCTCCCGACGCGCTCGGCCGCGGGCCGGCGCGCGACGCGGTCCGGGTCCAGTGGCTCGGCACGGCGGGGTTCGCGATCGA
>JBEKGQ010000875.1:0-3195 GCA_050012715.1 Polyangiaceae bacterium | reverse complement strand
CAAGATGCTCGGCGAGGATGCCCGTGTGATGCGCCGGCAGGACTTCCACGTGCGTCTTCACGGGAACACCACCTCCGAGGAGGATCACGATCTGGCCGCGCTGCGCTTCGAATGCGCGGTGGCCGAGCGCTTCGACGGCCACCTCAACCAGCTCCTGAAGATCCGGAAGGCGAAGGAGGGGGAGGTGAAGATCGACGACATGGTCTACCACCTGCGCTACGGCGTCCCGCGGCCCACGACCAAGCCCACCGAGGGCGGGGACCCCACGCTGAAGGCGATCGCCGCGCTCGAGAAGAAGGGCAAAGGCAAGGCGGCGGACCCGCCGCCCGCC
This sequence comes from Polyangiaceae bacterium, assembly GCA_050012715.1. Lineage (GTDB taxonomy): Bacteria > Myxococcota_A > Polyangia > Polyangiales > Polyangiaceae > Palsa-1150. The sequence continues at coordinate 2,864 of JBEKGQ010000875.1, read as the reverse complement.
ATCGATCCGCTCGACCTCGCCAACGAGATCATGGCGCGCGCGACGAACCGCAAGAGCCCGATGATGCGGCTCCTCCGCGACCAATCGCGCGAGAAGTACGTCAACCTCCCGCCACCGCCCGTGCCGGGGAGTAGCGCCAATCCGCGCGAGGACCAAGCGATGTACGTCTTCTCGTACGAGGTTCTGCTGCACTATCTCGTGACCCACGCCGCGATCGTCAACCGCGGCGTCCGCCGCGTCCTGTCACGCGGGCCGTACGACACGTACGTCCGCAAGCTCCCAGGCTGAACGTGGCTGACGGCGATGACGAGGGCTCGTCGCGCCTCCGATTCGCCTTGACGACCCTCCCGAGCCCGCGTCCCATCCGCACTCAGGCATGGTCGAGTGGTACCTGAGGGACGCCGCGGGGCGATCGAGCGGACCGCACCCTACGCCCGCGATCCTGCAGTGGATCGCAACTGGCCACGTGGGGGATGCGCACCAGGTCTGCTCCAGCGCCGGGTCCCAGCAGTGGCTGGGGATCACCGGCGTGCCCGTGTTCGCCGGCGCGCTGGCCGCGCGCGCGCGGTCGTCGCAGGTCCCACCGCAGGCGCAAGCGCGGTCTTCGCAGGTGCCGCCGCCGTCCACGTCTGCGGCGCCCGCGGCGGCGGCAGCGGAGACGCCGGGGGGGCGCCCCTTCGCCGGCACGATGGCCGTCCCGTCGCTGATGGAAGCCGAAGTCCTGGCGAACCTCCGCGCGCTTCCGCAACCTGCCGGCGGCGGAGTCGGCGGCGGCGGCGCCGGCCGGGGCTACCGCACGATGTACGGCGCGATGGCGTTCGGTGGACCCGGGAGCGTCCCGACGCAAGGGCGCGTCGCGGTCATCGGTCGCATGCCGGGCGTGGACTTCGTGCTGCCTTTCGTCCAGGTCTCCGGCCGGCACGCCGGCGTCGCGCCGACGCCCGACGGCATGCTCGAGGTGACCGACTACGGCAGCACCAACGGCACCCACGTCGGTGGCAAGCGCCTCCTGCCGAACGTCCCGGTCAAGATCAAGCCGGGCGACAAGATCTTCATCGGCCCTTACCCGCTCTATCTCGGGCTCGAGGGCGGCACCGTGAAGGCATGGGCCGATACCGACCGGCCCGACTGGTCCGGCAACCTCGTCGAGATCGAGGCGCGCAATCTGTTGCTCGAGGTGCCGGATCGCGAGAACAAGTCCGCCAAGAAGGTGCTGCTGAATCACGTCACCTTCAAGGCGAACCCCGGCGACCTCATCGCGCTCATGGGGCCCTCGGGGGCGGGGAAGACCACGCTCCTCACGGTGCTCAACGGCTATCTCAAGCCGACGTCGGGGGAGGTGCGCGTCAACGGCGAGAACCTCTACGCGATCTACGACGCCCTGCGCGGGAGCATCGGCTACGTCCCCCAGGACGACATCGTCCACTCCGAGCTGACGGTCTTCGAGGCCATCAAGTACTCGGCGAAGTTTCGCCTGCCGCCCGACTACAGCGACGAGGAGATCAACCGCCGGGTCGAGCAGGTGATCAAGGATCTCGGTCTCGAGCCGGTGAAGAACCTGGAGATCGGCAAACCCGAGCGCAAGGTGCTCTCGGGGGGGCAGCGCAAGCGCGTCAACATCGCGCTCGAGCTGGTGACCGACCCGGCGCTGATGTTCCTCGACGAGCCGACGAGCGGCCTCGCGGCCGACGACACGGTGGCGCTCATCGATCTTCTCGCGAACCTGGCCAAGAAGTACGGCAAGACGATTCTCGTCACCATCCACCAGCCCGCGCGCGAGGAGTACGAGAAGTTCAACCTCGCGCTCATCATGGCCCACGGCGGCGAGCCCATTTATTACGGGCCCACCGGCAAGGACAGCTACGGCTTCTTCGGGCGGTACGTGGCGCAGAAGGGGATCGTCATCGACAACCCGCGCGACATGTTCGACCTGCTGCGGAAGCGCGAGGAGGACATGCTGCAGAGCGGCCAGTTCCGCGACAAGGCGGCGGCGCGCGCGGCGTCGGCGTCGGCGTGGCGCGCCGAGTACTACAGCCCCGACAACCCCATCCACGCCAAGATGTACACGGGCGCGCGACAGCCCGGCAAGCCGACCGCGAGCCGCGCCCCCTCCCGCGCCAAGGTGCCGCTCCTGCGTCAGTTCGGGCTGCTCTTCCGGCGCTACACGACCGTGAAGTGGCGCGATCGCGCCGGGACGGCGATCCTCTTCGCGCAGGCGCCGATCATCGGCGCGCTCTTGGCGGTCATGTTCGCGAGGCCGGCCCGGACGCCGAACCCCTGGTGCCAGCAGTTCCTCCAGCAGATGGAGTCTGCGGCGGCGAAGAAGGGGGCCCTCGTCGCGGGCTGCAACCTGGCCGACCTCGGGCGCTTCCCGAAGGTGGCCGACTTCGGCGGGGCGATCTTCTTTCTGGCGGTCGTGTCGATCTGGTTCGGGACGAGCAACGCGGCGCGCGAGATCGTGAGCGAGCAGGCCATCTACCGCCGCGAGCGGATGGTGAACCTGTCGATCGTGAACTACGTCGTGAGCAAGTTCGCGCTGCTCTCGCTCTTCTGCGTCGTGCAGAACGTGATGCTGCTCACGATCGTGTTCTTCGCCCTCGGGCTCGGCGATTACGACGCGATGGCCTACCTGACGATGCTCGGGTTCATGATCGCCACCTCCATGTGCGCAGTGGCGCTCGGTCTGCTCCTTTCGACGCTGGTGGTCTCCAGCGAGGCCGCGATGGCGCTCACGCCCATCGCGCTGATCCCGCAGGTGGTGATGGGCGGCCGGATGTTGCCCATGACGAACAAGACCTGGTTCGAGTACGTGATGGCCGCGATCCCCGCGCGCTGGTCGTTCGAGGGGTTGATCTCGGCCGAGC
>JBEKGQ010000874.1:0-4903 GCA_050012715.1 Polyangiaceae bacterium | reverse complement strand
TGCGCGAGCGAGCGGCGGACGGCCGCGACCTCCGGGAGGGCGTGCGCGAGCGAGCGGCGGACGGCCGCGACCTCCGGGAGGGCGTGCGCGAGCGAGCGGCGGACGACCGCGACCTCGCTCACCGCCTCCCGACCGCTCCCCTTGGCGGCCGGGCGGCCTGGCGGCCTCTACTCTTCGAGGACGACCCGGTTCTCGAGCGTACCCAGGCCGTCGATCTCCAGCACGACGCGGTCCCCGGCCTTCAGCCAGAGGTCCTTGGTCACCTTCGACCCGTTCAGCTCGAGGAGGCAGCCCGTCCCGCACGTGCCGCTGCCGACCACGTCACCCGGGACGAGGGACACGCCGTAGCTCGCGCGCTCCAGGATCTGCGCGAACGTCCAGGACATGTCCTTCAGGTTGCCCTTCGAGAGCGGCTGCCCGTTCACGCTGGCGCGCATCTCGAGGTCCCAGACGCGGCCCTCGGGCGTCTTCGTCGCCTTCGGCGCCAGCTCGTCGACCGTCACCAGCCAGGGGCCCAAGGACGTCGCAAAGTCCTTACCTTTCGCGGGTCCCAGGTTCAGCTTCATCTCCTCCATCTGAAGCGCGCGGGCCGACCAGTCGTTCATGATGCAGAGGCCGAAGATCGCCTCGTCCGCCTGCGCCACGCCGAGGTTTTTCCCGCCCCGCCCGACGACCACCGCCGCCTCCAGCTCGTAGTCGAGCTTTTCGAGGTGCAGCGGCCTCACCGCCACGTCGCCCGGGCCGACGACCCCGCCGTGGTTCGTGAAGTAGAAGACCGGGAACTGGTCGAACTCGGGGATCATCTCGAGCCCGCGGTTCTTCCGCGCCGTCTCCACGTGCTGGCGGAAGGCGTAGCCGTCGCGCATCGAGGGCGGGCGTGGCAGGGGCGCCTGGAGCTTCACGTCCGCCAGGGGCTGGACGATGAGGTGCCCGTCGAAGTGCGGCGGGAGCTTCTTCGCGAGGTGCGCCGCCACGATGGCGTCCGCGACCGGGCGCGCCTTGGCCGCGTTCTCGACGAACCCGAGGATGCCCCGGCCGTAGCGGTGCTCGACGTAGGCGAGGTCGCAGCGGCCCCGGGCGGCGTGCTCGTGCCAGGCGAAGGCGTGGGCGAGGTCGATGACGGAATCGCCGACGAGGATGCCGCCGCGGTCGAGGGCGTCGGTGCGGAAGGTGACGAGGCGCATGAATCGTGGCTCTATCACACCCCCGCCATGCCACGCTTTCGCATCCCCAAGGGCGCCTGGGTCGTCGTCAAAGAGGTCGCGCGGCATCTACTGCGCCGCCCGGTCGTGGGCATCGCCGCCGCGGCGCGCACCCCCGACGGCCGCTGGCTGCTCATTCGCCGCGGCGACACCGGGGAGTGGGCCCTGCCGGGCGGGACGCTCGAGTGGGGCGAGACGCTGCGGGACACCATCGTCCGGGAGATGGAAGAAGAGGCGGGGGTGGTGGCGTGCGAGGTGGGACGCCTCCTGGGCGTGTGGTCGCGCCCCGACCGGGACCCCCGGTTCCACGGCGTGACCGTCGTCGTGGAGTGCCAGGTGGGCGACCCGGTGAAGCCACCGGTGAACCCCGTGGAGATCACCGAGGTCAAGCGGTTCCGGACCGAGGAGCTGCCCCGGGAGCTCGGCATGGGCATGCAGGACATGCTCCGGGTCGCGGTGAGCGGGGGAGAGCCGGTCGTCGAATAGGTCGCCGCTGAAAAGCCGTCGAGTGAAAGAGATCCTCCGGGGATTCCGTTCGTCTGAGGGCGAGGGTCCCCATGGAGCGAATCGGTGAGTACGAGGTCCGCCGGATGGTCGGCGAAGGTGGGATGGGCAAGGTCTACGAGGCCGAGGAGCGGCTCTCGAAGCGCCGGGTGGCGCTGAAGGTGCTCCGCCCGGAGCTCACGAAGACCGAGGAAGGGCGGCGCCTCTTCTTGAACGAGATGCAGATCCTCGCCCACCTCGAGCACCCCAACGTCGTCCGCAGCCTGGCGACGTGCGAGGTCGACGGGCAGCTCGTGATGGCGCTCGAGTACCTCGAGGGGCGCACGCTGCGCGACGAGCTCGTCGAGGTGGGGCGGATGCCCTGGCCCGAGGCGGTGCGCGTCGTCGTGGCCATCGCCGAGGGCCTCGCCGCCGCGCACGCCCACGAGCCGCCGATCGTGCACCGGGATCTCAAGCCCGAGAACGTGATGCGCGTCGAGGGCGGGCAGGTGAAGGTCATGGACTTCGGGGTGGCGAAGGTGCTCGCCCACGCGCAGGCGACGAACACGCAGAGCGTCGGGACGCTGCAGTACATGAGCCCCGAGCAGATCGACGCCCGCACCATCGACGCCCGGAGCGACCTCTATTCGCTGGGGCTCGTGCTCTACGAGTGCCTCGCCGGCGCGCCGCCGTTCCGGTCCGCGTCGGCGCGCGAGCTCCTCAACATGCAGTGCACGGCCCCGGCGCCGGACCTGCCCGACGAGGTGCGGTCGACGCTCCCGGGCGGCATCGAGGAGATCCTCTTCAAGATGCTCGAGAAGTCCCCCGACGCGCGCCCGGCGGACGCGGCCGAGGTCCTCGCGAAGCTCGCGCCGTTCGTCTCGGCGGGGGCGCGGTCGCCGCGCGCCGTGACGTCGCACTCGCGCCAGAAGAGCGAGCGGGCGCCGTCCTCCACGCCGCGCAGCGACACGATGGTCTCGACGCCCGCGCCGGCGGTCCCGAAGCGCGCCGACACGGTGGAGCTCGTCGAGCGGGCGACGCAGCCGAAGCAGATCTCGACCCTCGTGGCGGTATCGCTCATCCTGCTCCTGTCGATCCTGGCCGGGCTGACCGCGTACGTGCTCAGGCTCCGCGTGGGACCCGGCCCGCAGGCGTCGGAGGACTCGCCGCCGGCCCGCGCCGTGACCGCGCCGCGCCGGTAGGCCATGGCCGGCGTCGACGCCACGCGGCGGGTCGTCCTGGCGCTCGCCCCGCCGCTCGGGGGCGCGGTCGTGGCGCTGGCGACGCTCCTCGCGACGCCGGGGGCGGCGACGCCGGTGCGCGCGCCGATGCCGGACGCGCGCCTCGCCGGGACCCGGGCCGAGGACTGCGCGCCGTGCCACGCGCGCGAGGTGGCGGAGTGGAGCGCGTCGGCGATGGGGTACGCGGCGCGGAGCCCGCTGGTGGGCGCGCTGGAGAGCCTCGTCGAGGAGCAGGTGGGGCGGCAGGCGAGCTGCCCGAACGGGGCCGGGATCCTGCGCGTCCGGGGCGCCGACGCATGCGTCGACGACAAGAGCGGCGTCGCGGTGACGGGCGCGGGCGGCGAGCACTGGTGCGTGAGCTGCCACGCGCCGGGCGAAAACTTGCGCGCGTCGATGCCCCCGTGGAGCGCCCTCGGCGACGCGCGGACGCGGGAGCCGATGCGGGACCTGCTCCCGGCGGCGGCGCGCGAGGGGGTCTCGTGCGCGGCGTGCCACTCCACGGTGGGACCGGTCGCGGCCCACGCGTCGCGCGCCCGCGGCTACGAGGGGAACCCCACGTGGACCTCGGTGGCGACCGGGCTCACGTTCCTCGCGCGCCCGGAGGACGCGCGCGGTCTCCCGGGCATCGCCAACTCCGGCTACCGGCTCGACCCGCGGCTCTTGCTCGGCGGGGCCGAGGACGGCGCGCGCGTGCACCCGGCTCCGGCCGACGCGACGGAGCGCTACCTCGCGTCCAGCGAGTTCTGCGGCGCGTGCCACGACGTGCGCCTCTTCGGCAGCGACGTCCGCGGGGCCGCGCGCGGCGAGCACTTCAAGCGGCTCCGCAACGCGTACTCCGAGTGGCGGACCTGGGCCGACGCCGAGGCGCGCGCGGGCCGCCACGCGGCGTCGTGCCAGGACTGCCACATGAGCCTCTTCCCGGTGAAGCCGCCGGGGACCTACGCCGAGGGCCTCGTGGCGCCGTCGTCGAAGGCCCCGTCGCGCATCGCCTCGCACTGGTTCACCGGCGTCGAGATCCCGTTCGCGGAGGACCTGCCCGACGCGCTCGTCGACGACCCGACCCGCGACGCCGACGGCGTCCCGGTGGGCCTGCGGGCGCGACGGGACCTGCTGCTGCGGGCGGCGTTCCGCATGACCCTCGGGGCGGGCCGCGTCTCCGGGCGCCAGCTCCTCGTACCGCTCACCCTGGAGAACGTCGGCGCCGGCCATCGCGTGCCGGCGGGGTTCAGCCAGGAGCGCGAGACCTGGGTCGAGCTCCGCGTGACCGACGCGCGCGGCGCCCTCGTCTACGAGGTGGGGCGCCTCGACCGGCCCGACGCGGACCTCGCGGACAAGCGGTTCGCGCGCGTCACCGCGACCGAGGGGACCGCCGACGGGCGCGGGCGCCCGCTGGGCCTCTTCGGCGCCGACGTGGTCGACGGCCCCGACGTGCCGCGGTGGACGCCGGACCCGCGCCTCGGGGGCACGCGCTTCTTCGGCGCGGGGCTCGTCAACCTGCAGAACGGCTTCCAGCGATGCGTCCGGTGCATCGGCGCGCTCGACGCGGAGGGCCGCTGCCAGCCCGGGCCCGACCAGGGACGCACCCGCGCCGACCGCTTCGCCGACGGGGCCTACGACCCGGACACCGGCGAGTGCCGCTCGAACCTCGACGGCGAGCAGGCCCTCTTCGAGACGTACTTCCCGGTCGGCGCGCTCGACGCCGACCGCGGCGTCCTCAAGGCCCCCGACGCCATCGTCGACACGCGCTCCGCCCCGCCCGGCGTGCCGCTCACGTACACGTACGCGCTCGACACCGGGGGCCACGCGCGGCCCTTCACGGTGCGCGCGCGCCTCCTCTTCCGTGCCTTCCCGCCGTACCTCGTGCGCGCCTTCGCGGCCTACGAGCGCGAGCAGGCGCGCGAGGGCCATCGCCCGAGCGGCGCGCAGGTCGACGAGCGCATGCTGCGCCGCGACGACCCGGTGGAGCTGGCGGTCGCC
>JBEKGQ010000873.1:0-3203 GCA_050012715.1 Polyangiaceae bacterium | reverse complement strand
GCCGAGCGCGAGCGCATCCTCAGCGCGCTGACCGCCTGCAACTGGAACCGCCTCGCCGCGGCGAAGATGATCGGCGTCCCCCGGCGAACTTTCTACCGGAGGCTCAAGGAGTTCGGGATCCTGTAAGCTGGCGCCCCGCCATGACGAGGCCCCTCCCCCTTCTCCTCCTCCTCGCAGCCTGCTCCCCCGCCGCGACCTCCCCCGATCCGGCGGCGCCCTCCGCCGTCGCCGTCGCCGTCGCGCCCGCGCCCGTCCCCACGCCCGCACCCACGCCCACGCCCACGCCCACGCCCGCCGCCGACCCCCTCATCGGCCAGCCCGCCCCCGATTTCACCGCCACCGCGCAGGACGGCTCCACCGTCCACATCGCCGCGCTCACCGGGAAGCCCGTCGTCGTCTACTTCTACCCGAAGGACGAGACCCCCGGCTGCACCAAGGAGGCCTGCTCCTTCCGCGACGCCTGGGCGCCGCTCGCCAAGACCGGCGCGGTGCTGGTCGGCGTGTCCGCCGACTCGCTCGACTCGCACAAGGCGTTCGTCGCGCACTGGAAGCTCCCGTTCCTCCTCATCACCGACGCGGACGGCTCCATCGGCAAGAAGTACGGCGTGCCCTTCGAGAGCTACCACCAGCGGCAGACGATCGTCATCGGCGCCGACGGCAAGGTCCGCAAGGTGTATCGCAAGGTCGACGTCTCGAAGCACGCGCAGGAGATCCTCGCGGACCTCTCGCCGACTTCCCCCACGTCCGCCAACTGAGGCGCCGCGATGAGCCTCCTCCGCGTGCTCGTCGACGGCGAAGCGCTCCCCTCCGAGGAGTCGATCGCGTTCTGGAAGCGCTTCAGCACGTGGATGGACGAGCACCCCGGCGACCTCGCCGGCTTCGCCGCCACCGAGGGCCTGAAGAGCGTCGTCCCCGAGATGCACTCCGGCGCGCCGGTGCTCGTCGCCAGCCGCTCCGTCCCGCAGAAGCCGTACACCAGCGCTCCGAAGAAGAAGCGCTAGCGCCAACGCAGCCAACCCAGAGACAGGGGGCCCCGCATGGTCTCGTATCCGCAGACGCACGACGTCGACGAGCAGGACATCTCCCTCGGCAACGACGCCGCCTCGATCGCCCACGACTTCAAGGAGAAGCTCTTCTTCGAGCTCGCCAAGTTCCCGGGCGTCGCGACCACGAACGACTGCTACCTCGCGCTGTCGTACGTCATCCGCGACCGGCTCCTGCATCGATGGGTGCACTCGGCGCGGAGCTTCCTCGACGGCAAGGCGCGGACCGTCATCTACCTGTCCGCCGAGTACCTCATGGGGCCGCAGCTCGGGCACAACGTGCTCAACCTGGGCATCGAGCCCGCGGTGCGCCAGGCGATGACCTCGATCGGTCTCCGCTACGAAGATCTCCTCGAGCACGAAGAGGAGCCGGGCCTCGGCAACGGCGGCCTCGGCCGCCTCGCCGCTTGCTACATGGATTCGCTCGCGACGCTCGACCGGCCCGCCTTCGGTCACGGCATCCGCTACGAGTTCGGCATCTTCGACCAGGTCATCAAGGACGGCTGGCAGGTCGAGGTCACCGACCGCTGGCTCCGCGCCGGCAACCCCTGGGAGATCCGGCGCTGGGAGGTTCAGCACCCGGTCGGCTTCGGCGGGCACACCGAGCAGACGACCGACGCCGAGGGGCGCCTCCATGTGCGCTGGGTGCCGGGCGGCGTCGTCAACGGCGTCCCCTACGACACGCCGGTGCTCGGCTACGAGACGTCGAACACGAACCTCCTGCGCCTCTGGAGCGCGGTCGCGGTCGACGAGTTCGACCTCTCGGCGTTCCAGCACGGCGACTACTGGCGCGCGGTGGAGGACAAGGTCCGGAGCGAGAACATCAGCAAGGTGCTCTACCCGAACGACGAGGGGATGGCCGGCAAGCAGCTCCGGCTGCAGCAGGAGTACTTCTTCGTCTCGTGCGCGCTGCAGGACTGCATCCGCATCCTCCTGCAGAAGACGACCATCCACGAGTTCGGGGACAAGTTCGCCATCCAGCTGAACGACACGCACCCGACGCTGGCGGTGCCGGAGCTGATGCGCCTCCTCATGGACTGCCACGGCCTCGGCTGGGACGAGGCGTGGGCCATCACCGCGAAGAGCTTCGGCTACACGAACCACACGCTGATGCCCGAGGCGCTGGAGACGTGGCCGCTCCCGCTCTTCGGGAAGCTCCTCCCGCGGCATCTCGAGATCGTCTACGAGATCAACCGGCGCTTCCTCGACCAGGTGCGCGAGCGCTTCCCGGGCGACGGCGCGCGCGTGACGCGGATGTCGCTCATCGACGAGCACGGCGACAAGTTCGTCCGCATGGCGTACCTGGCGACGGTCGGGAGCCACACCGTCAACGGCGTGGCGGCGCTCCACTCGCGGCTGCTGCGCGAGACGGTGCTGCGGGACTTCGCGGAGATGTACCCGGCGCGGTTCACCAACGTGACCAACGGCGTGACGCCGCGGCGGTTCATCGCGCTCTCGAACCCGCGCCTCGCGCGCCTGCTCGACGAGACGCTCGGCGTCGGCTGGCTGAAGGACCTCAACCGCCTCGCGGACCTCCGCCGGCACGCCGACGACGCCGGCTTCCGGGATCGCTTCCGCGCCGTGAAGCGCGCGAACAAGGCGGAGCTCGCGGCGTGGCTCCGCGCCGCGCACCAGATCGAGGTCGACCCGTCCACGCTCTTCGACGCGCAGTGCAAGCGCATCCACGAGTACAAGCGGCAGCACCTCGCGGTCCTGCACGTCGCCGCCCTCTACGCGAGGCTCCTGCGGGGCGAGGCGGTGACGCCGCGCACGTTCCTCTTCGCCGGCAAGGCCGCCCCCGGCTACGCGATGGCGAAGCTGATGATCCGGCTGATCCACGGCGTCGCGGGCACGCTCGCCGCGGATCCGAAGGCGCGCGACGTGCTGCGCGTCGTGTTCGTGCCGGACTTCAACGTGAAGAACGCGCAGCGCATCTACCCCGCGGTCGACCTCAGCGAGCAGATCTCCACCGCCGGCTTCGAGGCCTCCGGCACCGGCAACATGAAGTTCGCGATGAACGGCGCGCTCACGATCGGCACGCTCGACGGGGCGAACGTGGAGATCCGCGACGCGGTGGGGGCGGAGGACTTCTTCCTCTTCGGCATGACGGCGGACGAGGTCTCGGCCCTGCGGAAACGCGGTTACGACCCGGGCAAGGTC
>JBEKGQ010000872.1:0-3214 GCA_050012715.1 Polyangiaceae bacterium | reverse complement strand
ACGGTCTGGCCCACCAGGTTTTCCTGCACGACGGTGGAGACCTTGCCGACATCCTCTTGCCGGGCGTAGCTGGCCTTCGCCGCTCTCGGCCCGATGAGCCCTGGGCCGAGGAGGAACACCAGCCAGGTCGCGATGCTCACGAGCGAGAGCTTCCACTCGAGGGCGAACATCACGACGAGGCCGACGACGATGCCGAGGACGGCCTGGACCAGCCCCTGGAGGCCCTGAGTGAGCGCACGCTCGACGTTCTCCATGTCGGTGGAGAAACGCGCCACCAGGTCGCCGACGGCGCTCCGCGCGTGAAAACCCATCGAGAGCGCCTGGAGGTGCCCGAAGAGCCGCCCGCGCAGGCCGCTCATCACCTGCGCCCCGACCCGCGCCGAGAGGTAGTCCTTGGTCAGCCCGGCGAGGCCCTGCACCACGAACAGCGCGAGCAGGGCGCCGAGAAGCTCCGCCACGAGGCTGACCTTGCCGGGACCGATGGCCTCGTCGAAGAGGTACTTCGTGCTGAGGGGCAGCACGACCTGCTCGAAGCCCGTGCCGACGGCCATCAGCGCGAAGATCGCCACTTGCTGGGCGGCGTACGGCCGCAGATAGCGCGCCGACCGGGAGATCATCGCGCCGACGCCGAGCGCCGGGCGAGCTTCCTTGATCGCGTCGTGCCACTCGGCTTCGAGGGCGGACACCGGGTGTGCGTAGGCGTGCCGGGCCGACTCGTCGACGCCGGCCGGGTCGAAGGCCTGAACGAAGGCGCCGAACGCGGCCGGGCCCTTGGTCTCCAGCAGCCAGCTCACGAACGAAGTAGCCAGCGCGCGGTACGTCGCCGCCTCCTCGGTGGGCGCACTCCCTTCCATCGCGCGTGCCACGGGCGGAAGCTGGCCGCGCCGCTGCTTCTGCCACAATCCGGCACTGATCTCCTGGACGTCGACCTCTCCGGCGAGACCCGCGAGGTGACCAAGCAGCCCGTCGACCAAGAAGGACGCGCGCTCCGCGCGTAGCCCGCGTCCCTCGCGCAGCAGGCGCTCCAGCACCAGCCCCTCGAGCGCCCCCGCCGGTGTGTCCGGTGTGCAAAGCACGCGGATGGCTCGGGCTTCTCCGCCTGGCTCCTCGTCGGGCAGATCGGCGAGATGGATCTCCACCGGCGTCGCCGGCAGGTCGCGGACCTCGAGGGCGCCCGCGAAGCCCTCGCGAAGTCGCTGGAGCCGGCGAAGGACCGACTCGGCCTGCGCGGCGGCGAAGCCGCCCGGATGAAAGTGCACGACGAAGTGGGCGTTGCGGTGCACCTGCCAGGCGGTCAAGGAGCGGCTCCGCCCGTGGCGCGCGCATTGCGAGCGAGCGCGGCGAGCACGGCTTTGACCTCGTAGGGACGGAGGTCGGGGTGCTTGGCCCGGAGGAGCGCGACGACGCCGGTGATGTGCGGCGCGGCGAAGCTGTTGCCGGTCATCGTCGAGTAGCTGCCGCGGGCCCAGGCGACGCGGGCGTCGATGCCGTGCGCGCCGAACTCCACCGGGGGGTCGGGGTTGCAGTAGAACTCGAGCGGATCATCGCCGCGCGCCTCCGCGTGGCAGGCGACCGAGAGGACCGACGCGAAGAGCGACGGGAAGCTCGGCTCCGGCATGTTGTTGGCGGCCGTCACCAGCGTGACGCCGCGGTGGTAGGCGGTGTCGGCGATGTCGTGGAACAGTCCGAAGAAGTCCCGCTTCGTGGTCCCGAGGCTCAGGTTGACGATCTGCATGCCGTTCTCGGCCGCCCAGCGAAGCCCGGCCGCAAATACCGGGCCCTTGCCGCTGAGCCGCGGGCCGAGGACGCGCACGCTGTAGATCTCGGCCTCGGGCGCGATCGCGTGGATGATCCCCGCGCACGCCGTGCCATGGCCGAAGGCGTCGCCGTGACGCTCCGTCACGTAGGTGACCGCGCCGTCCTCCGCGAGGCTCGGCTCGACCCAGCCGCGAACCGAGCCGGCCACCGCGGGGTGCTCGTCGTCCACCCCGCTGTCGACGATGGCGACGCGCACGCCCTTGCCCGTACTACCGCCGAACGCCGCCTCGCGCGTGATCGAGGCCAGCAGCGGTGACACGACGCGATCGCTCTGCTCGCCGGAGCCTCCCCAGCTCCACGCCGGCTGGCTCATGTCACCTCGACGCGGCGGGGGCGTACGCGGCCACGGAGTCGAGCAGGCGCGCGACGCTCGTCAGCACGTCGATCGCGTGACGGCGCGCCGCATCCCCCCGATGGGAGATCTGCCACACCAGCGCGCCGAGGCGGAGGGACTCGCCGTGAACGCGGTCCGCCGCGTGATCCGCGAACCGGCGGCCCAGATCCTCGACCGCCTCGTCGTCGCGGAGCACGTCGGCCATCAGGTGGCGGAAGAGGTGGCGCAGATCGGTGAAGAGCCGCATCTGCTGCACGGTGAGAGCGGCGAGCCTCGCAAAGTGGCCGAGGATCTCGATGTCGCGCACGCCGAACGGGACGCCACCGCGCTTGTCGAGCATCTCCAGCACGCCGACGGTGCGATCCGCGAGCGTCATGGGGACGCACAGGATGTTCTTGGGGATGTAGGCCACCTTCTGCGCGAACGCGGATGCGAAACGCGCGTCCTTCTCGACGTTGGAGACAGCCAGCGGCTGCCCGGTCGAGGCGACGTAGCCGGCGAGGCCTTCGCCGAGGGGGAGCGTGAGGTTCTCGACGATCTCGGAGCGGCCGCCGAGCGCGACCTCGAACTTGAGCTCGTCGTGCTCCTCGTCGACGAGAAACAACGCGGCGGCTTCGGCGTCCAGCACCGACGCGGCAGCGCGGACGATCGCGCGAAGCTCGTCGCGCTCACCGACCGGCGCGGCGACGATGCCGGCGGTCGCGGTCAGCTCGAGCAGCTCGCGCAGCTTCTCGCCGAGCGCGTCGCCGTCGTTCTTCCCGTGGGCGTGGGCGTGAAGGCGCTCGATCTCGCGCGCCTGCGCCTCGATGGTGCGACGCGCCTCGGCGAGGCTCGTCGCGGTGTCGTCGCCGGAGCTCATCGAATCATCTTCCTCTGCGATGAGGCGAACCGGCTCCCGTCAATCTGCGACGGGAGCCGGGCGCGGATCTCGATGCCTCGGTCTAGCGGTGGCGCCAGCGCCAGTCGCGCCAGAACCGCGTTCGCCAGGTGTCGTGCCACCAGAAGCCCTGGACGTCGGCGCCCTTCTCGGGCTCGCGGTCGAGCAGCGTGAACAGGTGCTTG
>JBEKGQ010000871.1:0-3219 GCA_050012715.1 Polyangiaceae bacterium | reverse complement strand
GCGGCTCGACCGGGTGGAATCGCGATTCGAGTCGATCCGACGACGATTCGACCGGGTGGAACCGTGGCTGGACCGGGTGGAATCGCGGTTCGAGTCGATCCGACGACGATTCGACCGGGTGGAACCGCGGGTCGCTATTTCGCGAGCTTCATGACGGTGCGGTTGCTTAGGCTCGTCCAGTAGACGTACGACGCGTCGACGGCGATGCCGCCGGGCCCCGCTTGCCCCGTGGCGAGGGTGACGACCGGGCCGCCGCCGATCGGGACGGCGTTGATGGTGCCGCTCGGGTTGTCGACGAAGTAGACGCGAGCCGCGTCGACCGCGATCTGGAGACCGAGGAAACCCATGCCGCTCACGAGCACGGTGGGCGTTCCGCCCCCGACCGGGACCTGCCCGACGATGCCGTTGTTGGTCGCGTAGTACACGTTGGTGCAGTCGGCCGCCATCGCGGCGACGCTCGCGCCCGATGGCCCCGGCACGAGGACCGTCGGGGTGCCGCCGTTCACCGGAATGCTCATCAGGCCCTCGCTGCCGTCCGCTCCGGCGGCGGTCGACGCGTAGAAGACCCGTCCTCCGCTCACGATGATGGCGTTGGCCTGGGCGGCGGTGCTGAGGGCCGTCGCCGGGCCGCCGGCGACCGGCGCCTTGTAGACGCCGACGTTGGCGCCCTGATTGGCCCAGTAGACGTACTCGTCGTCGGCGGCCACGCCCCACACCTGGGTCTGCCCGGTCGCGAGCGTCGTGTAGCTGCCGCCGCAGCCCGTCTTGGCGCAGCCGACGACGATGCCCTGGGGGACGTTGCCGCCCCCGCCGGAGACGGTGAAGACGGTCGTCGAGTTGATCGCCACGTTGTTGTCGCCGATGTCGTCGAGGGCGACGGGCGCGCCGCCGTCGAGCGGTACGGCGTACACGTTGCCGATCTCGTACGCGGCGACGTAGAGGTTGTTCGCGTCCACCGCGAGCCCCGCCGGCGCCGGGAGGTTCGTCACCACCACGGGAGTCGCCCCGCCGCCGCCGCCGGCTCCGGCGGGTATGGTCACGCAAGGACCGCTCGGGACGCTGCTCGCCGGCCCCCCGCTCGAGGAGCTGCTGGACGATCCGCCCGCCGAGCTGGTGGGGGTGGGCGCCGGGGCTCCTGCCTCCACGACGGGCGTGGTCGCATGGCTCTGGTCGCTCTGTCCGGGCGTGGGGGCGATCTCGCCTCCACACGCGACGGCAAGCGAGCCGAGCCAGCAGGCCAAGAGACGAGTCGTGCGTCGCATCCGGGCAATCTCCTCGAACGAAGCATTGACCGGCATTCGGTCGATCGGCAACCCATCGGGTCCAACTCCCCATCTCGCCGCCTTCATGGCACCCTGCGACCCGCGAACCGGCTCGAAGGTCGAGCCGCGCGAAACCGGACGAGGAGCCCTCATGACGACGAGCAAGATCGAGCTGAAGACCCCCGACGGACCGTGCACGACGGAGCTCGTGACGCCCGACGGCGCCGGACCGTGGCCGGCGGTCATCGTGTTCTTCGACGCCGGCGGGTTGCGCCCGGCGCAGACGCGGATCGCCGAGCGGATCGCCAAGGAGGGCTACGTGGTCCTCCAGCCGGATCTCTTCCATCGCGCGCCGCCGCTGGCGGAGCTCCTCGGCGGCCCGGTCACGCTCGCCGCGATGGGCAAGGTGTTCCAGGACAACGAGCTGCGCGGCAAGTTCATGGCCGGCTACTACCAGCCGGCGCTCGCCTACGAGAACCTCGGGAAGACGATCGGCGCGGTGCTGGACCACATCGCGGCGCGGCCCGACGTCCGGGGCAAGGTCGGAACGACGGGGTATTGCATGGGCGGCAACGCGAGCGTGCGCGCGGCGACCGTCTTCGGCGACCGCATCGCGGCGACCGCGGCGTTCCACCCGGGCGGCCTCGTGACCGATCAACCCGACAGCCCCCACCTTCGCGCGAAGACCATCAAATCGCGCGTCTACCTCGGCCCCGCGGAGGGCGACCTGCCGCCGGAGGCGGAGACGAAGCTCCGCGCCGAGCTCGACGCCGGGCACGTGAACTACCGGATCGAGCACTACGAGGCGAAGCACGGGTACGCGGTGGACGACTCGCACGTGTACGACGCGGCCGCCGCCGAGCGGCACTACGGCGCCCTCGCGACGCTGTACCGCGAGACGCTCCGCGCCTGACGGGGGGTCTTCCCGCGAACCTTTCGGCTCCTGCGGTGTTTGTCGGGGATGACCATCCCCCGCGCCGCGCTCGCTCCCGTCGGGGGCATGCTGCTGTCGTGCCTCGTGTCCTGCGCACCGAGCCGCGCCGTGACGCCGGACCTCGCGCGGATGGACGATCACGGCGCGTGGAACGTCGTCAACAGCGATCGCCGTGGCGCCTCGCAGGGCGGCCTCGCGGTCGCCACGCTCGACCCGCACGGCGGGGACGGACCCGGGAGCAACGTCGCGCTCGCGCTCGTCGAGGGGTTGCCGTTCGCGGAGGGCACGATCGACGTGGACCTGCGCGGCGGCGGCGCGGACCGGCCGAGCTTCGTCGGCGTTGCCTTCGGGGTCGACGGCCTCGGGTCGTACGAGGCGGTGTACTTCCGGCCGTTCCGCTTCGGCGCGGCCGATCCGGAGGAGGCGATGCACGCGGTGCAATACGTCGCGTGGCCCGATCACCGGTGGAGGCGGCTGCGCGAGTGGAGCCCGGGGGTCTACGAGGGGCGAATCCACCCCGTGCCCGATCCGGCCGGGTGGTTCCACGCGCACATCGAGGTCGAGAGCCGCCAGGTCCTCGTCTTCGTCGACGGCTCGCCGCAACCTTGCCTCGTCGTGAACCGCCTGCGGACGCCCGACCGCGGCGGCGTGGGCCTCTGGACCGACGGCTACCCGGCCTCCTTCGCGAACCTGAAGGTCGTCCCCGCGGGGCACGGGACCGCGGTGGCGCCGGCTCCCTCCGCGGCGGACCGGAGCGCCCTCGTGGCCGCACCGGACCGGTCCGCGAAGGACCGCGGCCTCGACGCCGGACGCCATCCCGCGGAGATGCTCGCTTTCCTCGACGTGCGCCCGGGCATGCGCGTGGCCGACCTCGGCGCCGGGCCGGGGTACACGACCGAGCTCCTCGTGCGCGCGGTGGGGCCGCGCGGCACCGTCTACCTGCAGAACGAGCCGACGTGGCTCCCGTTCCTCGAGGACGCCCTCCGCGAGCGCTTCTCGCACGCGGTCATGGCGCCGCCCAAC
>JBEKGQ010000870.1:0-3220 GCA_050012715.1 Polyangiaceae bacterium | reverse complement strand
ACATCGGCCCGGTCGTGTTGTAGAGGTAGGACCCGAGGATGCCGGGGCCGACCTCTACGCCGGCCTCGCCGAAGGCTCCTCCGGTCACGTCGAGGGCGCCCGCCGAGGCCAGGGTCACCAGCCCGCCGTCGGTGGGTGCATGGCCAGCGCAGGTCGTCACGGCGCATGTGCCGCCGTCGGGAACGGCCGTCGTGCATCCAGGCTGGGGCTGGGCGGCCGTGGCGTAGAACGCCGCGGTCAAGGTGCCTCCACCGACGGGCACTTCACTGAACTCGATGAAGGCGAACGCCGGGGCGTCGCTGGTCGTCGCGGTGTCGCCGGCGTCGTAAGCGCCCGTCTCCGTGGGAGTGGCGTCGAGCTCGCCCGGACCGTCGAAGCCCTCGGTCGCGGCGTCCCCGCCGGCATCTACGCTCGCGTCCAGGACGACGATGGTGCCCGAGTCGTCACATGCTGCGGCCAGCACGGCGGCGGCCGTGCACCCCGGGAGCGCGAGGACGACGAGGACGCGCGCCGAGGGCATGACCCATCGCATTCGTATCACGGGCGTTTCGCGGGTGGCCATCGCGACCCACCCGCGGTGTCGCCGCGTGTTCTCACCTCTTCGGACCCGAGCCGGGGCTCCGCGTCCCGGGTCTCTCGCGTCCTCGCGGCGCATTGGTGCGCCGGCACGGTGCGCGCCTGATCTCCCGCGGGCGGGCTCGCGTCGCGGCGTTGCCCCTCGCCGGGACACCGCGCCCCGTGCGGCCTCGTGCATCGACGGTCTCGCGCGGTACGCGCGTTGCTCGAGCGCCCGACGGCGCCGCGGCACGAACGTCGTTCCCGCGGCGCCCGGAGAGCTTTCCATGCTTCGATCACGATGCGTCGGTGTTGCGTTCGTTCTGGTCGCGGGAGCGCTCGCGGGCCTCCCTGCTTGCAGCGGCAAAGAAGCCCCGCCGGATGTTCCGGCCGTCGCCGATCCGCGACTGCAATCGGTGCTCACGTCGATCGCGGGGCAGATGCAAGAGTGTTCGATCCCGGGCGGCGCCATCGCCATCGTCGAGAACGGGCAGTTCACCGAGTCGGTCGGGTTCGGCGTCGAGGACCCCGGTGGGGCCGCGGTCTCGGCGACGACGCGCTTCCAGACGGCGGGGCTCAGCAAGGTCCTGATCGGCGCCACCGCGCTGTCTCTCGTCGAGAAGGGGAAGCTCGATCTCTCCCAGCCCGTGACCCGCTACGTGCCGCTCACCCTCGCGTCGGGATTCGACCCGTCGAGCGTGACCGTGCAGCAGCTGCTCACGCACACGTCGGGGCTACCGGACCTCGATACGGACGACATGACTTGTCCGGTGGGTACCGGGCAGCTCGCCGCGTGGTTCGCCGCCCAGTCCGCGCAGCCGCTCTGGGCCCCCCCCGGTTTGGTGTGGGACTACAGCCAGCGCGGCTACTCGGCCGCCGGATGGGCCATCGAGGGCGCGACGTCCGGACGCTTCGAGGACGCGGTCGCGCAGCTCGTGCTCGGCCCCGCGGGCATGACGACGGCAACCTACGAGCCGGCGGACGTCCTCGCTGGCGACTACGCCATCGGCCACGCGCTCGACTCCGAGGGCCACACGAGGGAGACGTACGCGCCGGGGCAGTACGATTGCGAGGCGTTCCGCGCCGCCGATGGCGTGTACGCCGGCGTTGACGACTTCGCCCAGCTCGCGGTGACGCTCTACGCCGGTGGCGGCGCCATGCTCCAGCCAGCGTCGGTGAAGGCCCTCGAGACGGGGCAGGTCGCCGACCTCCTCTACCCGGGCGACCAGTACGCCTACGGCATGTACGCGCACGAAGGCTACCGGGGCGTGGACGTCCTTCGCACGTCCGGGAGCCTCCACGGCTTCCGGTCGTCGTTCTGGATGGTCCCCGACTCGAGCTTCGCCGTCGTCATCTTCTTCGATGCCGACAACCCGTCCTCCGGCTGCAGCACCGAGGACGCGGCCGCCGCCGCGGTGACGACGTTCCTGGGGCTCGGCAACGTGCCGGCTCCCGACTGGTCGACCCCCCCGGCGACGTGGGCACCGTACGCGGGGACGTACGTCGATCCGTTCCAGCTCGGGACCATCACGGTCGCGTTCGACGGCACCAACCTCACGGCGAGCACCGCCGTCGCCGGGCCCATCACGCTCCAGCAGCAATCCGCGACCGCGTTCGAGGCGACGTTCCCGACCGGCACCGAGACCGTCACGTTCGCGCCCGACGCGAACGGCCCCGCGGGATGGTTCGTCACGCGCCTCGGAGTCGGTCAGCGCCAGTGAGCGCGCGTCATCCCACCGCACCCGGCACGGCCTTCACCGCCGCGTCGCCGCCGCGGGTCTTCGCGTCGCGCATCGCGGTGGCGGCGCGGCCGCAGAGCTCGTCCGCGGTCTCGCGCCCGTCCCACGTCGCCACGCCGATCGACACGTGCTGCGAGATGTAGCCCCCGGGTTTGGGCTCCATGGCCTCTTCGCCCACGGCCTTGCGTAGCTTCTCCGCCGTTGCCATCGCCTGAGTGGGGCTCGTCGTCGGCATCAGCAGCACGAACTCGTCGTCCCCGCTCCGGACCAGGACGTCGTAGCGACGCGTCTGTGCGCGCACGCGCTCGCTGAAGAGCCCGAGCACCCGGTCGCCCATGTCCCGGCCGAACGAGTCGTTCACGTGCCCCATGCGATCGAGGTCCATGACCAGGATGCTCAGCGTCGAGCCGGAGTGCCGCGCGCGGTCCATCTCCTCCTGCAGGCGGGGCAGGAGATAGCGGCGATTGAAGGCGAGCGTCATCTCGTCGACCGCCGACAGGCGCTCGAGCCGGCTTCGCTCGATGGCGGGTACCGAGCAGCTCGCGAGGATGCGCGCGAGGAGGACGTCGTCGTCGCTGAAGATGTTCGGCTCGGGCGAGGAGGCGCCGAGGACGCCGATGGGCTTGCCGGCCGCGAGCAGGGGCTCGGCGATCATCGATCGGATGGTGAAGCCTTGCCCGACGGCGACGATGAAGCGCGGGTCGGTCTTCGTGTCGCGGACGTGCGCCGGCAGACCGTGCTCCATGACCCAGCCGGCGATCCCCTCGCCCTTGGTCAGCGAGAGCGACCGCTGCTCGACGCCCCGCCCCGAGCGCGCGCCGGCGAGGAGCGTCGTGCGCGACGCGTCGAAGAGACGAATGCTGGCGTGATCGCAGGGGAGGAGCGTGAGCGCGGTGTCGGTCACGTCGTGCAGCGCGTCCTCGAGG
>JBEKGQ010000869.1:0-3222 GCA_050012715.1 Polyangiaceae bacterium | reverse complement strand
CCGGCGGCACGCACGCCTCCGTCGTCAGATCACCCGATGCGAGATCCTCCTCGAGGGCATTCACAACGACGCGATCGACGACCACCCAGGGGAGCTCGAAGCGCGTCACGCCTGCGCCCCTCCCGGCGGGAGCGCCTTCAGCGGCGGCGTGAAGCGATCGAGGAAGAACCGCGTGAGGTTCGGAAAGTGGCGCGAGATGCCGTAGGTGGCCGGATAGATGATGCGCCCTCGGCCCGAGGCAACCCCGTTCGCGATCTTGCGCGCGAGGACGTCGGCCTCGCCGACCGGCGTGAAGAGCTTCATCATCGCCGTCTCGTGGTACGCGGCGCGGCCCGTGGCCTCCATCGGCGTTCGTACCGGGCCGGGGTACACCGTCATCACGTGAACGCCGGTGCCCCGCAGCTCGCCGCGGAGCGACTCGGAGGCGGCCCCGACGGCCGCCTTCGACGCGTTGTAATAGAACATCCCCGGCGTCGGCGCGATGCCGGCCATCGAGGCGATCTGCACGAGCGACCCTCGCCCGCGAACGAGCATGGCGGGCAGGACGTGCTTGATGAGCCGGAGGGGCGAGAGCACGTTGAGCCGGAGCATGCGCTCGCAGTCGTCGATCGGGGTGTCGACGGTGCGGCCGACGATCTGGACGCCGGCGTTGTTGACCAGCACGTCGATGGGCCCGAGCGCGTCCGCGGCGGCGTCGACCCAGTCGCACGCGTGCTCGTGCTCGGCCAGGTCGGCCTCGACGACGCGGCATCGTTCGGCGTGGCCCCCGGCGAGCTCCTCCAGCTTGCCGCGGCGACGGGCGACCAGGGTGAGCGATGCCCCGCGGCGGAGGTACTCGCGGGCGAGCGCTTCGCCGATGCCGCTCGAAGCTCCGGTGATGACGACGTGCACGGGGCAGAGCCTACCAGCGTTCGACGCGCCAGCCACGACGGCGGGCGATGCGGGCGAGGCGCGGGTCCGGGTTGACGGCGACGGGCGTGCACACCGCCTCGAGCAGCGGCAGGTCGGTATAGGAGTCGCTGTAGAACGTGGCCTCGTCGAGGCGGAAGCCGAGACGGTGAGCCAGACCCCGGGCGCGCGCCAGCTTGCCCTGGCCGTAGCAGAGAGGCTCCACCAGCTTCCCGGTGAAGCTACCGTCGGGGGCCAGCTCCAGCTCGCTGGTCACGATGTGGTCGATGCCGAGGTGCCGCGCCAGGGGGCGCGTCATGTAGGGAGTCGCCCCCGTCACGATGGCGACGACGTCCCCGCGCGCGCGGTGGTCCTCCACCGATCTTCGCCCGTCGTCGCAGACGTGCGCGACGACGACGCGTTGGAAGAGATCCTCGCAGCGAGCCTCGAGGGCGGTCTCCTGCATCCCGGCGAAGCCGCGGAGCGCGCGCGCCGCCACCGCGGGACCGTCGATGACCCCCAGCGTGTACTGCGTCACCCACCAGAAGACCCGGGCCGAGTCGCGCCACGTCGCCTCGCCGAGCGCGCGCACGTAGCGCACGTACAGGCTCGCCGTCTCCTTGCGGACGAGCGTGCGATCCATGTCGAACAGCGCAGCAGGCATCTTCTCTGGCCACGCCCTCAGTACATGCCGTAGCCGCGCCCGAGCACCTGCGAGTAGACGTTGCACAGCATGTGGAACGTCACGGAGGCGCCGATGCCCCCGGTTCGCGCCCGGAGCCAGCCGAACAGAAGCGCCGGAAAGAAGACGGCGAGCCGCGTCGGGAGCGGCACGGTGGCGACGTGGCCGATGGCGAAGATGGCGGCCGTGACGAGCCAGCCCGGCCCTAGCGTCGCCCCGAGGAGCCGCCATCGAGGAACCCACACGTCGTCGAGGCGTGACTGCAGGTAGCCGCGGTAGAAGGCCTCCTCGGGCAGGGCGATCACGAAGAGCTGACCGAGCACCTCGTTGACCGCGTCGAGTGGCTTCACCTGCAACGAGAAGTGCAGGCGCGGCATGAGGTGGAGCCACCAGGCGCGCCACCCGAAGAAGAACGGGACCGCGATGACGGCCATCAACCCGAAGGCCCAGGCGCACGCCACCGCGGCGTCGCGCGCGACCCCGGCGGCGCGAAGCTTCCCCGGGATGACCAGGCCGCCCAGGGTGAGACCCGAGCGACGCACGTGCTCGTCGTCCCTCCGCCACACGAGCGCCCACGTCACCGCGAGGAAGACGAAGCCCACCAGCGTCGTGTGCCATCGCTCCGGGAGCGCGATGGCGACGCCTGCGACGGCGAGCGTCACGTCGGAGGAGACCCACAGCGCCTCGCGCAGCGGCGACTCCCGCATTCAGTTCCGGCACTGGAGCCGGGCGACGAAGCTCTCGGTGTGCCCGGCTTCGACGTCGAGCCACGCCACGAACCACTCGCCGCGCGCTTTGCCCGGCGCGATCCACGGCCGCGGCTCGTCCCCGGTCACCTTGGCGAACGTGCTCGTCGTGCCGACCCCGTCCCGCGAGACGGCCGCGAGGCGCACGCGCCCCGACTCGTAGTAGGCGACCTCGGCCAGGCCATCGGCGGAGACGGCCACCGCGGGGTGCCCGCCCCGGGGAGCGAAGCGCTTGCGCCAGAGCATCGTGCCCTTCGTCGGATCGATCAGCGCCGCCTGCGCGCCCTTGTCGATCTCGTGCCATACGAGCAGGCACACGTCCTTCGTGCACGCGATGTTTGGGTAGTCGCCGCCGACCTTGTCCTCGTTCGACGCCGTGACCTCGCCGATCTGTCGACTGGTCTTCGCAGTCCCCTGGAGGCCGGTCGTGAGGTCCGGAGAGGTCAGCGCGACGCGCATCCGCTCGATGACGTGCTGCTTGTCCTGCTCGAGAGCGTACGCGACGAAGAGGTTCGAGCCGGACACCGCGATGCTCGGAGCCGCCACGCGCGGCGACTTGCCCTTGTCGGGCTCGTAGTCGGTTGCGCGGACTTCGGCCCCCATGGGCTTCAGGTCGGCGTCGATGTGGCGGAGGAAGAGGTCGTCCCCCTCCTTGTCGGGGCTCTGCTCGTAGACGAGCCAGAACGTCCCGTCCGGAGCGCGATCCATCGCCGGCCAGAAGAGCCCCGGCTTGGACGCCCCGACGACGCTGCTCATCCCGCCGATGCGTCCGTCCGCGTCGAGCCAGCGGACGCGTACGCCCGGTTCGCGCCCGCTCTTGTCCCAGAAGAGCAGGAGGACTCGGTCGTCCACGGTCGTGAGCTCCGGCCGCATCGCGTAGTCCGCCTCGGGGGTGAGATCGCGCGG
>JBEKGQ010000868.1:0-3222 GCA_050012715.1 Polyangiaceae bacterium | reverse complement strand
CCCGGCGGGCGGCCGCATCAACGAGTAAGGGGCGCGGACGGAACTCTGCCTTGCGGCGGTACTGTGCGCGTGCGAAAAAGCCCGTCCGTTCATCATGCCCCAGAGCCCGCGCCTCGCCGGCGTCACCGTTCCGCTCTCCGCCATCCGCACGCAGCGCGACTGGGGCATCGGGCAGATCAGCGATCTCCCGGCGTTCGCGCGGTGGATCCTCACCGCGGGGCACCGGATGGTGCAGATCCTCCCGCCCTACGAGCTCGCCCCGGGTGAGACGAGCCCGTACGGGGCGCGGACCGCGTTCGGCATCGACCCTATCTACCTGACCCTCGAGGACATCCCCGACCTCGACGAGGCGGCCATCGACGAGGCCCTGGGCGACGCGGGGCGGGCCGAGCGCGCCCGTCTGCGGAGCCTCGGGCACGTCGACTTCGCCGGGGTGCGGGCGCTCAAGAAGCGCGTCCTCCATGCGGCGTTCGAGCGCTTCCACGAGCGCGAGTGGGCGCAGGGGTCTCCGAGGGCCACCGCGCTCCGCGACTTCCTCCGGCGCGAGCCGTGGGCGGCCGACCTCGCGATGTACGTGGCGCTCCGCGACCACCACGACCAGTGGAGCTGGCAGCTCTGGCCCGAGGGGGAGAAGAAGAGGAGCGAGGGGGATCTGGCGCGTGTCCGCGAGGAGCTCGCCCGGCCCATCCTCGAGCACGAGTACGCGCAGTGGCTCGCCGACGAGCAGTGGGAGAGGGCCAAGCGAGCGGTGAACGATCTCGGCACGGAGGTGATGGGAGACCTCCCCTTCATCGTCGGGACGGAGAGCGCGGACGTCTGGGCGCACGCGGGCGACTTCCGGCGCGACGTCTCGCTCGGCGCGCCGCCCGACGCCTTCTCCGAGGACGGCCAGGACTGGGGCCTTCCCGCGTACGACTGGGAGAAGATGGAGCAGAACCACCTGTCATGGATCCGCGCGCGGAGCCGACACGCGGCGAAGCTCTACGATCGCTTCCGTCTCGACCACGTGGTCGGCTACTTCCGCATGTACGTCCGCCCCCCGAGCGACCCAGGGGCGAACGGAGGGAAGAAGCCGAAGGGGTGGTTCGATCCGAGCGACGAGGAGGAGCAGAACGTCCGCGGCGAGCGGGTCCTCGGCGTCATGCAGAGCGAGGCGGGGGCGGCGCGGGTCGTCGGGGAAGACCTCGGCGTCATCCCGCCGTTCGTCCGGAGGACGCTGACCCAGCTGGGCATCCCGGGGTACCGCGTCATCCCGTGGGAGAACGACATGGGGCGGTTCCGCGACCCCGCCGACTACCCTGCGTCGAGCGTCGCCACGTGGAGCACGCACGACACGGCCCCCATCACGGCCTGGTGGGACGAGCTCGACGACAACTCGCGCGCCGAGCTCTCTCGCCTGGCAGGGCTCGACCACGCGTCTGCCCAGAGCGCCGACGCTCGGTGGCTCCCGCTCATGCGCCTGCTCTACACGTCCGGCTCCGACGTCACCCTCGTCCTTCCGCAGGAGATCCTCGGCGAACGGACGCGCATCAACACGCCTGGGACGGTCGACGAGCGGAACTGGACCTACCGCCTCCCGGGCACGCTCGAAGACCTGTCCGCCGATCCCGCCGTCGCCGCTCGCATGAGGGCGCTCGCGGGGCTCGTGCGGGACGGGGGGCGCGGACCTCATGACGGCCCGGAGCACCGGCACACCGAGGCCGGGCAAGCCGTCGCCGCGCGGGGCGACGTTCGACGGCAGGGGGACGAACTTCACCCTGTTCTCCCAGTACGCCACGGCGGTCACGCTCTGCCTGTTCGACGACATCGGGAACGAGACGCGCTACCCCCTGCTCGACAAGTCGGCTCCGTACACGTGGCACGGGTACCTGCCGGGGGTGGGGCCAGGGCAGCGCTACGGCTTCCGTGTCGACGGCCCATTCGACCCGCGCGCCGGCCATCGATTCAATCCGTACAAGCTCGTGGTCGACCCTTACTCCCGCGGCTTCGCCGGCTCCGCCGACGTCGCGAACGCCGCCCTGACGGGCTCCGTCCTCGACGGGCGAGGCGAGGAGACGCTCGACGTCCGCGACACCGCGCGGGTCACGTGCCACAGCGTGGTCGGGACGAACGAGCCGTTCGACTGGGGGAACGACGCGCCTCCGGCCGTCCCCTGGCAGAAGATGGTCATCTACGAGACGCACGTGAAGGGGTTCACGAAGCGTCACGCCGGCGTGCCCCCCGAGCTCCGGGGGACGTACGCCGGCCTCGCGACCCCGGCGGCGATCGAGCATCTTCGCTGGCTCGGCGTGACGACGGTGGAGCTCTTGCCCGTGCACGAGTCGCTGTCCGAGGCGCCCGTCGTGAAGCGCGGCCTCAAGAACTACTGGGGCTACTCCACGCTCGGCTTCTTCGCGCCTGACCGCCGCTTCGCCGCCCGCGCGAGCGACGCGGAGCGAGAGTTCAAGGAGATGGTGAAGACCCTCCACGCCGCGGGGCTCGAGGTCATCCTCGACGTCGTCTACAACCACACCTGCGAGGGGGCCGCCGACGGCCCCACCGTCTGCCTCCGCGGGATCGACAACGCCACCTACTATCGCCTCCGCCGCGGCGACTTCGCGAAGTACGAGGACTTCACCGGGTGCGGCAACACGCTGAACCTCCACAGCGCCGAGACGCTGAAGCTCGTGGCCGACAGCCTCCGGTACTGGGCCACCGAGATGCACGTCGACGGCTTCCGCTTCGACCTCGCCCCCACCCTGGCGCGGGCCGACGGAGGGGCGTTCTCGTCGTCGTCCTTCTTCGACGTCGTCCACCAGGACCCGGTGCTCTCGCGGACGAAGCTCATCGCCGAGCCGTGGGACCTGGCGGCGGGTGGCTACCAGGTCGGTAACTTCCCGATCCTCTGGGCCGAGTGGAACGGCCGCTACCGGGACGCCGTGCGCCGGTTCTGGCTGGGTGACAGGAAGGTCGTCCCCGAGCTCGCCACGCGCCTCACGGGCTCGTCCGACCTGTACGAGGACGACGGGCGTCACACTTACGCGAGCGTCAACTTCATCACCGCCCACGACGGCTTCACCCTGCGCGACCTCGTGTCGTACGAGAAGAAGCACAACGAGGCGAACGGAGAGGCGAACCGCGATGGCACCGACGACAACCTCTCGAGCAACGGGGGCGTCGAGGGGGAGACCGACGCAGCTCGCGTCCTGTCGGCCCGCGCGCAGAGAGCCCGCGCGATGCTCT
>JBEKGQ010000867.1:0-3224 GCA_050012715.1 Polyangiaceae bacterium | reverse complement strand
CCGCCACGCTGCGGGATCCCGGGCAGCGGCCCTCGCCGCTCGAGTTCGGACGGGAGTTCGCGGCGGCGTTGTAGGGCCCGGCGCGTGTCCGGCGCCTCGGACGCGATGTGGGACCGCCCGGACATCGAGCCCGGGGCCTTCGCTTCGTTGTCCGAGCGGAGCGCGAGGCTCGGCTAACCTGTCGCCACGGCCACTTCTCCCCGCGCGAGCCGCCCCAACATGCCCGGCTACGTGGACACGCTCCGGCTGAAGTCCTTCTTCGCGGCGTACCAAGCGAAGTACGCGACCGACGCCTCGACGATGGGTCAGCCGGTCTTCGTGGTGCAACCGCGCACGGTGTTCGGCCAGATCGAGAAGACCTTCACCCAGACCGCGACGCGGTGGACGTTCGGGTAGCATCGGAGCGACTCGCATGGACTACCACCGACTCGGCGGCACCGGCCTCAGCGTCTCCCGCATCTGCCTCGGCTGCATGACCTACGGCGACCCGACGCTGCACCTGCCGGGCGAGCCACCGCGCTGGGAGTGGGCGCTGACGGAGGCCGATGCGCGTCCGTTCTTCGTTCGCGCGCTGGAGCTCGGCATCAACTTCTTCGATACCGCCAACGTCTACTCGCTCGGGGCGAGCGAGGAGGTGACGGGACGCGCCCTGCGGGATCTCGCGCGCCGGGAGGACGTGGTCATCGCGACGAAGGTGTTCAGCCGGATGCGCCCGGGGCCCTACGGCGCCGGCCTATCGCGCAAGGCGATCCTCCACGAGATCGACGCCAGCCTGAAGCGCCTGGGCACCGACTACGTCGACCTCTACCAGATCCATCGGTGGGACGACGCGACGCCCATCGAGGAGACGATGGAGGCGCTGCACGACGTCGTCCGCGCGGGGAAGGCCCGGTACCTAGGCGCCTCGTCGATGTACGCGTGGCAGCTCGCCAAGGCGCAGCACGTGGCCGTGCAGAACGGCTGGACACGCTTCGTCTCGATGCAGAACCACTACAACCTCATCTACCGGGAGGAGGAGCGCGAGATGGCGCCGCTCTGCCGCGATCAGGGCGTCGGAATGATCCCGTGGAGCCCGCTGGCGCGCGGCCGGCTGGCGCGCGGTCCCGAGGCGCAGCCGACGATGCGCTCCGAGACGGACCGCTTCGGCAAGATCGTCTACGCGAAGATGGCCGACGCGGACGCGCACGTCATCGCCGCGCTCGATGTGCTGGCCAAGGCGCGCCGCGTGCCGCATGCGCAAATCGCGCTCGCCTGGCTCCTGCGGCAGGGCGGGGTCACGTCGCCCATCGTCGGCGCGACGAAGATGCAGCACCTCGAGGACGCGGTGGGCGCTCTCGGCGTCACGCTGACCGACGAAGAGGCGAAGACGCTCGAGGCGCCGTACGTGCCGCACCCGATCGCGGGACACAGCTGACGGGCGCGACCGTCACGGGCACGAGGGGTGCACTGGGAAGGAGGCGGAGCAAAGGAAGGACTCTCATGGCCAACCCCAGCCAGACGCCGTCCGAGGCAGCGAAGACCCAAGCCCGTCCCCAAGCCCAGCCGGCGGCTCCCGCAGTGAGCGCCCCGGCCCAGGTGCAGGTGACGGTGACCCAATCGCCGCCGGCGAACCAGGATCCCAAACAAGCGTCGGTACCGAACGCCCAGGCAGGATACGGGCAGCCGTCGGACTCGGCGCAAGCCCCCGCGAAGGAAACACCCAAGCCCGCCGCGGCTCCCCCCAAACCGCAAGGGCCTCAGGTGCCGTTCACGGAGCGCGTCCCGGAGAACGTCGCCGCCATGCTGGCGTATCTCTTCGGTTGGATCAGCGGGCTCGTCCTTCTTCTCGTGGACCGCCGTCCGTTCGTCCGGTATCACGCGGCGCAATCGGTCGTGGTCTTCGCGACCCTGAGCCTGCTGCTGCTCGTGCTCGGAGGCTTCTTCCTCGGAAGCTTCCTCCCACATTTCGGAGCGGCACTGCTCGTGCTGCGGCGCATCGTCGAGTTGGTCTGGCTCGTCGCGCTCGGGGTGCTCATGCTGAAGGCAGGCTCGGGCGAGCGCTACCGCGTGCCCTATGCGGCTTCGTACGCGGACCGGGCCGCGGGCGCGAAGTAGCGCTCCGCGGCGCCCCAGGCGCGGCCTTTTGCACCTCCCATCCGCGCGCGCCTCGCGCGCTCAGTCGAGCCGCGCCTCGACGCCCAGGAGCACGAGCGACGGAGGGCAAGCCGAGAGGCCGCCGGACCGTTGGTCGCCGCCGCCGAACGTGTGCACCTCGAGCCCGTTGTTGGGCGTGAGGTCGACCTGCCACGTACCGATCGCCGACGGATCCATGTTGCGCACGAGCTGACCGTTCGAGCCCATGATGAGCTCGTAGTAGGTGCCGTCCGCGGCATACTCTTCGCCGAGCTGGCCCGCGGGGTAGAAGCCGTCACTGCTCTCGCCGCAGAACGACCATTGCCCGACCAGGGCGTTCGCGGCGTCCTGCGAGGAGGCGAAGTTGCTCTGCCCGGGGAACGCGGCGCCGCAGGCGAGAGCCGCGCTGCTGCAGGACGGGGGCGGCCCCGACGAGCTGCTGGCGAAGCCTGCGCTCCATCCATCCCAGCTCCCGCCGTCGTCGCCGGTCGAGCCGTCCTTCACGGGCCCGGTCTCGGCGGGGTCATGGTCGCCGCCGCTCGATCCCCCGGTCTCGGGTGAGCCCGAGTCGTCCCCCGTCTCTTTGGCGATGTCCACCTGGCCGGAGCAGGCGGCGAGAGAGAGTCCTGCGGCGCAAACGAAGAACAAGCAATGGAAGGGGTTCATGGTGGTCATCCTGTCGTTGCACGAGTGTCGAAAGCGAGCATCGAAGGCCGTTGCGAGCCACACCGCGAAGGCGGGGCGTGCCTCGTGTCTCTCTCCCAATGAATGCCCGCCGCCACCTCGTCCCTTCGGCAAATCGACCGGCGTTCGGAGCGAGCGCGCCTCAGGGCGCCGGGAGCGTGGCGAGGATGGCGCGCACGCGGTCCGCGTAGATGCTCCCGGGGTCACGCCGCAAGAGCGATTCGCCCCGCGCGCGCGCCTCGGAGAACCGGTGCAGCCTGCGCAGCGTCTCGATCGCGAGGACCTCACGCTCGAGGCTCATGCGCCCCGCGGGATACGCCGCCGCGTGCGCGTCGAGGGCGGCCAGAGCGCCCGCCGGGTCGGTGCCGAGAAGGGCTCGCGCGCGATCGAGCATCGCCGCTTCGCGCGCGAGGGAGTCGGGCGCGGCG
>JBEKGQ010000866.1:0-3232 GCA_050012715.1 Polyangiaceae bacterium | reverse complement strand
CAAAGCCGCGATCGAGGTTCGAGATGTAGACCGTGCGGAGGGGCTCCTCGAGCGACTCGCCGGCGTACATCCCCCAGCGGAGGCGGAGCGGAGCGCCGTTCTTGTTCCAGGCTTCGAGCTGATCGAGCTCGTGCCCGAGGTCGTCGAGCTTGTGGACCTTGTCGAGAAAGTTCGGGTTCCCGTCGCTCCAGTTCACCTTCTGGGCCCGGTCGGCCACGTCGTGAGCGCTGCTCACGAGGGACATGTTCTGTCCGAACGTGTAGGTCGACGGCGCGATGACCAGGATGGCCAGGACGAGCGCGGCCACCGCGAAGACCACGCGGTTCACGAACTGCCGGCGCTGCTCGGCGCGGGTCCTCGCCGCCACGTTCTGGTCGGGGAAGACCACGCGACGGAAGACGTCGGTGACGAAGTAGCTCTTCGCTTCGCCCTGCGGGATCGTCTCCTCGTGGGCGGGGGTCGGCAGGTTGAAGGCGCGCATCATCCCGCCGATGACGCGGTCGATGGGGCGCCCCTCCTGGGTGCCGCTGGAGAAGTAGATGCCGCGCAGGATCGGCGTGTCCTGGAAGTTGTTCGGCGTGAAGAGCGCGCCGACGAAGTCCTGGAGGTTCTGCTTCAGGGCCGCGAACTCGAGCGGGAACTGGTAGATGCGCTGCCGGAGCTCCGGCTGACGCTCCGAGCCCACGCGGGTCAAGGCGCGCGAGTGCACCCGGTCCACCAGGGTGTCGAACTCCTCGTCGAAGGCCCGCGCGTTGTCGCGCTTGTCGGCCCCGTCGAGCGCCAGCGTCGTCCCCCAGATTTGGGCGCGCTCGCTCTTGCGGAGATCGCCCCAGAACTCGACGAAGCCGGCCACGAGGTCGACCTTCGTGAACATCAGGTAAACGGGGACCACCATGTGGAGGCGGTTGGTGACCTCGTCGATGCGGGCGCGGAGGCGCTTGGCGTACGAGTCGATCTGCTCGTCGGTCGCCTCCATCAGATCCGTCACGCTGATGGCGACGATGACGCCGTTGATGGGCTTCGCCGACCGGTACTTCTTGAGCATGTCGACGAAGGAGATCCATTCGTCGTGGTCGTCGGCCTCGGTCGCATAGCGGCCCGCCGTATCGAGGAGGATGCCCTCGTTCGTGAACCACCAGTCGCAGTTGCGCGTGCCGCCGACGCCCCGGATGCCACCGCCGCTGCGCGGGTCGAGGTACGGAAAGACGAGGCCCGATTGCTTGAGCGCGGTCGTCTTGCCGGCGCCGGGGGGGCCGATGATCATGTACCAGGGGAGCGTGTAGAGCGCGCTGCCGGAGCCGCCCGAGCCGAGGCGGCTCTGCTTGAGCGCCTCGAGACCGCGCTGCATCTGGACCTGGAGCTCCAGGATCTCGGCGCGGCGGTCGGGACGGGCGTTGAGGGCCTGCTGCTCCGCCTGTTTGAGGAGCTCACGCTCGAGCGCGCGGGCCTTCATCGAAGCGCGAAGCCGTCGCGCCACGATCCAGCCGACGACCAGGAGGACGGAGAGGACCGTCAGCAGGATCTTCAGCCACAGCGGCCACTCGAGGAAATAGCCCCCGACCCAGGTGCCTATGATCAGGAAGATTGCAAGGAGCCAAATCCACATGTGCGGGTCCTCAGCGCGTCCCGGGCGCCGCTTGCGCGGCGGCGGGTGCGCTCCCCTTGGTCATGTCCATCGCCGCGTTGTTGACGCTGCTGGCGAGCACCAGCTTGAGCACGATGAAGACGACGATGGCCAAACCGAAGAAGGCGATGCTGAGACCGACCAGCGGCATCTCGCGCCGCATCAGGCCCCGGAACGCCTCTCGAGGCTCGCCGTGCGGGCTGATGACGTCGGTGTTGCCGAGGCCCGAGCCGAGGCGGGAGCCGAGCTGGTCGATGATCGGACCGAGCCCCTCTCCGCCGCGCACGGCGTACTGCCCCTGGAAGCCGAGGCAGAGGCACAGGTAGTAGATCTCGAGGACGTGGGCGCGCTGCGGCTCGTTCTGGAGCTGCGCCATGCGCTGGAAGAAGCCTTCGCCGGCGGTGTTCTCGTTGAAGTAGACGAGCTGGAGGGGTTGGCCCATCCACTGCGAGCGGCCCGGCCACGCCGAGCGGAAGATCTGCTCGTCGGTGAAGGCCGCGATGGCGTACTTCGCCGAGTTCGCGTCCTCGTCCGGGATGCCCGCCTCACGGCACTTCCGGGCCATCTGGTCGAAGAGGCTCGACACGCGCCGCTGGAGCACGTCGGGCGAGGGCAGGTCGCGTGCGGCCGACAGCTGGCTCGCGAGCGTCAACGGGTCGGAGCAGGCCCAGTACATCTTGGCGAGGAGGGAGGAGCTCATTGCAAGTTCGTCGGATCGACGGCGTAGAGGTGCAAGGTCACCCCCTGCGGGTCGATGGGCTGGTAGATGGCAATGGTGCCCGTACCGGCGATGTCGTTCCAGTATTCGGGCGTGCGGACGACCTTGAAGAAGACGACGCCGGGCTTGATCGGCAGGGCGCCGGGCGGCGTGTACTCGAGCTCCATCTTCAGGCCGTTCACGGCCGAGTTGAGGATGGCGCCGATCTGGCTCCACGACGCGATCTTGGTCAGCTTCGGCATTCGATCGCGGAGCTGCGCCTCGGGGACCGTCCCCGTGGCGGCAAGGAAGAAGGTGTAACGAAGCAAGTTCGAGTCGGTGATCTGGCCGAGGAACATCCCGTCCTCCCGCTTGGTGAGCGGGATCTCGACGAAGCGCTCGGCGAGCACGGCGTCGAGGAGCTTGTGGGCGCGATCGAACATCGGCTCGAACACGTCGCCCAGCTCGAGGTAGTTGAACTTGGGGATGGTCGTCGGGTCGCCGTCGACGGCGAAGGTGCAGAGGTGCCCGATGAGGTGCGCCAGGTGGAGGTACGCCTGCTCGGGGTGGTCGGTCGCGTGGTCGACGATGTGCGAGATCGACGGGATGCTCACGTTGAGCGCGTTGAGCAGCCAGAACTTGGCCGAGTCACTCGCCTGGAACTCGACCGCCGCCGCCGTGCGCTGCCGGCGAGAATCGGCCAGCGTCCGCTGCTTGCCGGCGAGGGTCGCGAGGAGCTTGCGGAATCGCCCGACGAGGTAGGACGACGCCCCGACCCGCAACACGGGCGGGATGAAGCTCTCGCGCAGCATCGGAAGCCCGGTGGGAGCCCGCACGATCTGAGCGATCCGGACCGCGTCGAACGCGTCCTTCCGCTCGTCGCCGAAGAGGAGGCTCAGGTTCGGTCGGGC
>JBEKGQ010000865.1:0-3233 GCA_050012715.1 Polyangiaceae bacterium | reverse complement strand
CGCCACGGGCTCGGCCCCCATCGATCCGGACGTCGCGGCCGCGCTCGAAGAGAAGCGCCAGCAGATACGCGGGCTCGAGGCGGAGCGGCAGCGGGAGCTCGAGACGCTCCGGGCGCAGCTCGCGCAAGCCCAGCTGACGTTGACGTCGCAGCACCCCACGGTCATCGCGCTCCAGCAGAAGATCGACACGTTGAGCGCGCCGGATCCCCAGCTCGTGCAGCTCAAGTCCGAGGAGCGGGACCTCATGGCGCGCATCGCGCCCCCGCTCCCCGCCCCCATTGCGACCACGGCCGCGCCGACGCTCTATCTGCCGCCACCGGTCACGGCGCCGGGTGGGGTCGCGAGCGGGGGCCCGCTACCGGTCTTGCCGCCGACGACCACCAACGAGGACCCGCGCGCGCAGCTCGCGCGCTCGAAGCTGGAAGGCGCGGTTCGTCGCTACCAGGACGCGGTGACGCGGATCGACGGCGCCAACATGGAGCTCGACATCGCCCGCACGGCGTTCAAGTACCGGTACACCGTCGTCACCCCCGCCGAGGTGCCCAAGAAGCCGAAGAAGGCGATCGCCCAGGTGGTCGGTGTGGCGTCGGTGATCGGGGCCCTGCTGTTCGCGTTTCTCCTGGCGGCCGGCGCCGACTTGTTGTCGGGACGGATCCTCGAGGAGTGGCAGGTGCGCCGCCGCTTGAAGCTCGAGGTCCTCGGGGAGTTCGATCCGTCCGCGTCGCTGCCCACGGGGCCCGCGTGAGCGGGGACGGGTCGGAGCGGAGCACTGCCCTCGTCCTCCCCGCGCAGGAGAAGCCTCTCCTGTGGGACGACGTCCGGCTGCAGAGGCTCTGGCTGGCGACGCAGCGGCGCCAGTGGCGGTCCCTCGCCGTGCTGGCGGCCAGCCCGGGCGTCGAGACGGTGCACATCGCAGAGCTTCTGGCGCACGTCGCCTGGGCGTATCGAGGGCAGCCGTCGTGCGTCTTCGACCTTCGCGATCTGGGCCTGCGCCTGGCCGACTACCAGATGCGCGAGGTCCAGGCGCAGGTGGACGCCGGCACGCGCGTGCTCATCGCCCTCCGGTCGACCACCGAGAACCCCACCGCCGTGCCCATCGCCCGCCAGGCCGACGCCGTGGTGCTGTGCATCGGCATGGGGGAGACTCGCTTCAAGGCGGCGGAGCGGAGCATCAACGAGGTGGGACGGGACCGGGTGCTCGGCTCGATCATCGTGAAGGACACCCAAGAGAAGAGAGCGCGGCCGTGAGTCCCTGCCCCTTCATCATGAGAAAATCATCATCGGCCTCCTCGCGTGGCGCGGGTCCCCGGAGTAGAACCGGGGCGCTCCTCAGCTTCTCGTGATGCCGCCGATTGCGTAGCGTTTCCGCACTGTTTCGGAGCCAGGGCGAGGCCGTGACACTTCTCCGCCGGCCCGCGGTTCGCGTTGGCGTCCTAGCGGACGCGTGCTAACTCAAGCGACTGTTCGAATCGAGCGCCCGATGCTGACGTCTCTCCGAAGCATGTCCGATGAGCGAGCGCAGAGGATCAACCTTCTCGCCGACTGCGGCGCGCTGACCGTAGCGGCATTTGCAGCGGGATTCGGGGCCGGCCAGCTCCACTGGATGGTCGCGCCGGGGCTCGCGCTGGTCAGCGTGCTGATCTGGACGGTGCAGAGCCGCATTCTCCGGCACTACGACGCGGCGAACGGGCGAAACATCGGGAGCGACGTCGTCCTCACGCTGCTGACGCTCGCCATCATGATCTGCATTCTCGCCGTGTTGCGGCCCATCGTGCCGCGCTACGCGGCCGGGAGCGACCTCACCCGCTTCGGCTGGATCGCCGCGCCGCTCATCCTCTGGGTGCGCCTCACGATCAACTGGGTCCGCCGCCGCGAGATGACTGCCCGTCGGATGCTCGTGGTCGGCATCGGGCCGCTGGGACGGCACACCGCGCTCGAGATGCGCGACGCGAACGATGGTCGCAGCGTCATCGGATTCCTCCGATTCCGCGAGGAGTCGCTGCACGACCGCCTGCCGACCGCCGTCCTCGGCGACGCCTCGGACATCGAGGGGCTGCTGAAGGAGCACGTCGTCGACGAGGTGTACATCGCCGGCCAGCGTGACGCCCAGCACGCGGAGATGCAGAAGGTCATCAGCACGTGCGAGCGCTTCGGCATCCCGTTCGCGCTGCCGGCGGCGGGTTTCCGGTTTTCGCGCGCCGAACCGCAGCACAAGAGCGCGACGGCGGACGGCTATATCCACTACCAGACCGTCCGTGCCAAGCCGGTGCAACGGGCCATGAAGCGGCTGATCGACATCATCGTGTCGGGCACGGCGCTGGCCCTGCTGTCGCCGCTGCTCCTCGCGGTGGCGTTCCTGGTGAAGGTCACGTCGCGGGGTCCGCTGCTGTTCCGGCAGGTCCGCGTCGGTCAGCATGGCCGACAGTTTCACATGCTCAAGTTCCGCTCCATGGTGGTGAACGCCGAGGAGCTCAAGGCGCGCCTGCTCGCCCAGAACGAGCAACAGGGCCCCGTGTTCAAGATGAAGAGCGACCCGCGCATCACCGGGATCGGGCGCTTCATCCGCAAGTACAGCATCGACGAGCTGCCCCAGCTCCTCAACGTGCTCCGCGGCGAGATGTCCCTGGTGGGGCCGCGACCGCCGATTCCGCAGGAGGTCGCGAAGTACGAGGCCTGGCAGCGAAGGCGCCTGTCGGTGCGACCGGGGCTGACGTGCGTCTGGCAGGTCAGCGGGCGCAACGAGATCTCCTTCGAGGAGTGGATGTACCTGGACATGCAGTACATCGACCACTGGAGTCTGCAGCGCGACCTCGAGCTCATCGCGAAGACGGTGCCCGTCGTTCTGACCGGGCGGGGAGCAAGCTGACGGCCGATGCGCAAGCGTATGGCGCTGGTGGTCGAGGACAACCCCCCGGAGCGAGACATGATCGCGGGCTGGCTCCGGCTCGAGGGCTTTGCCGTGGAGACCGCGGTCGACTATCGCGCGGCGGTCGCCGCGCTCGCGTCGATCCGGCCTGACATCATCTGCTGCGACATCTCCCTGCCGCGCGAGTCGGGGTTCGACCTCGTGGAGTACGTACGAGGCAACCAGGGGACCGAATGGATCCCGATCCTCGTCATGAGCGAGCGCCACTCGCCGGAGGACATGGCGCAGGCCGAGCACGTCGGCGCGAACGCCTACCTCAA
The DNA here is from genome assembly GCA_050012715.1 of Polyangiaceae bacterium. GTDB lineage: Bacteria > Myxococcota_A > Polyangia > Polyangiales > Polyangiaceae > Palsa-1150. The sequence continues at coordinate 47 of JBEKGQ010000865.1, read as the reverse complement.
GAAGCCGTTCTCGCGCGAGCGCCTCGAGAAGTACGTCACCGCCCTCC
>JBEKGQ010000864.1:0-3242 GCA_050012715.1 Polyangiaceae bacterium | reverse complement strand
CGCTCGAGACCGAGGAGCGCGTCCCACGAGTAGACCTTGAACTTTGCCTCCGTGAGCGCTCGCTCGAGCTCCTGGAGCCAGACCCCGCACTGCGTGGAAAGAATGTTCTGCGCCTGCGACGAGATGCCGCTGGCGCCCGCGCTCGTGGTCGCGAGGCAGGAGTCCGGCAGCCGGATCGCCGCGGACTTGAAGTTCATGTGATCGCGCCGGTAGGCGTCCGTGGGCGTGATCTCGACGTAGGGTTGGGTCCCCTGCTCGCTGCCGGATCGGAGCTCGACGAGCGCGTAGTCGACCTCGGGCGCGGGCGGGGGAGCGACCTCCACGACGGGAGCACAGTGCGGGATGCCGCTCGTACAACCACAAGCGGCCGGCGACGACAGCGCCACCGCCACCATCGCCAGCGATCCCCAAGATGCGGCTCTCATTCGGCCCATGACAGATCTTCCCCTCTTCCCCGTGACGGGTTGTCCCTGTCACGAGTACGCCTGACTACGCCCTACCCCCATCTCGTCCCGTGGCCTGGACTGCTGCGCGGCGCACACAAACCGATCGAACGCGAACGTAGTGGACGACGCGCGGGCATGTCAAGGACGGCCGCGGCGCTGGCGCCTAGCCGCCAGCACGCCCGATATGCTCTCCTCGGGCAGAGCGCTCAGAGCACCCGGGCGCGTACACGGGGCCCGCAGGATGACCGTTGACGAAGACGTCGCCGCACGAGCGAACGCGCGCCTCGGGACGATCCTGCGCGGCAAGTACCACCTGGATCGCGTCCTTGGCGTCGGCGGTATGGCGGTCGTCTACGCGGCCACCCATCGCAACAAGAAGCGCTTTGCGATCAAGATCCTTCACCCCGAGATCGCGATGAGCGGCGAGATACGCACTCGATTTCTCCGCGAGGGCTACGTCGCCAACGCCGTGGAGCACGCCGGCGCCGTGGCGGTCCTCGACGACGACACGTCCGAGGACGGCGCCGCGTTTCTCGTGATGGAGCTCATCGAGGGCAAGCCTCTCGACGGGCTGTGGGAGCAGCACCATGGACGTCTGCCGGTTCCGGCTGTGCTCGCGGCCGCGTTCCAGCTTCTCGACGTGCTGGGCGCGGCGCACGCGAAGGCGATCGTCCACCGCGACATCAAGCCGGCCAACCTCTTCGTCACGCTCGACGGCAGCCTGAAGGTGCTCGACTTCGGCATCGCGCGCCTCCGCGAGGCGACGGCGTCCGGTCACAGCGCGACGGTGACCGGGACGCTGCTAGGTACGCCGGCGTACATGGCGCCGGAGCAAGCCCTCTCGAAATCGAGCGAGATCGACGGGCGAACGGACATCTGGGCGGTGGGGGCTTCGATGTTCACCCTGCTCTCCGGGCAGCTCGTGCACGAGGGCGACAACGTCTCGCAGATCGTCGTCGCGGCGGCGACGCGACGGGCCCGGTCACTCGCCAGCGTGGCGCCGGACATGGACCGGCGCGTGGTCGAGATCGTGGATCGCGCGCTCGCCTTCGAGAGCGCTCATCGATGGCCGAGCGCGGCCGCGATGCGGGAGGCCGTGGGGAGCGCCTACTCGACCCTCTTCGGAGCACGCATCGATCGTCAGCCGCTGTTCGGTCTGATCCATCCTGGGCTCGACGCCGCCGGAGCGACCGTCGCGGCGGCGGCCCGACCGATGGCGCCGCCGGAGGCCGTGGCGCCGAGGGTCCACGTCGATTCAGGGCGGACTGCGCCCCTGCCGGCTCCGGTCGGACCCTCCCCGGTCGCGCACGAGGGGACGACGACCGCGCGTGCCGTCTCGACCACCGAGGCCGTCGATGTTCCAGGACTGGGTGCGGCACGGCGCCGCGCGCTGCTGACGGCCGTGGTCGCGGTGACCCTAGGCGGCCTCGCACTGGTCGGGGTGCTCCTTCGCGGTGGCTTCAGCCGCCCCGAGAGCACCGGCTCGACGTTGACCGCGCCGCTCGCCTCGACGGTATCCGCCGCCGCGCCGAGCGCGCCCGAGTCCATCCACTCCGGCTCGACGCCGGCGGCCTCCGTCGCGCCCGCGCCCATGGCCAGTGCGCCGACGTCCATACCCTCTGGATCCTCGACTTCGCGCGGTCCGACCTCTCGGCCCTCGGCGACGACGACGACAGCGCCGACGAGAACCGCCCAGGCCCACGGCTCCGTACCCCCTCATTGCGACCCGCCCTACACCCTGGACGCCAATGGTGAGCAGCACTTCAAGCCCGAGTGCTTCCCCCACTGAATCCCGACGACCCATGCCCTTTTGTATCCACGTCCACGCCCCAGCATGGCTCGCGCCCGCCGCGGTCCTGCTCTTCGCCGCGAGCGCGCGCGCGGCAGACCCCACGACGGCCGAGTGCCTCGCCGCGAACGAGAGCTCCATCAGCCACCGGAACGAGCACAAGCTGCGCGAAGCGCGCGCGCAGCTCCTCGTGTGCGCGGCCGCGAGCTGCCCGGGCGAGGTCCGCAACGCGTGCTTGCGACGGGCGACGGCGGTCAATGCGGCGATGCCCACGATCGTCTTCGAGGCGAAGGACGGTCTCGGGAACGATCTCACGGCCGTCAGCGTCTCGATGGACGGGCAACGGCTCCTCGACAAGCTCGACGGGATCGCGATGGAGCTCGATCCCGGCCCGCATCAGCTCACCTTCGAGATGACAGGACGACCGGCGATCACGAGGACCATCGTCCTGAACGAGGGCGAGAAGGACCGGCGGGAGCAGGTCGTCTTCGCGAACGCCGAGGAGCCTCCGAAGATGGTGCCGGTGGAGCCGCCCCCCGCCCAAGCCCCGGCACCGCCGGTCGCGCCGCTTCCCGTCCCGCCGCCGGCCGCCCCCGCAGCGCCGTGGGTCTCGTCGAGCCGGCCGGAGGTCGAGCGCGGGTCGTCCACCTCCGGTGGCTACTGGACGTGGCTCCGTACGACCGGAGTGGTGGCGGCAGGGGCCGGTGTCCTCGGCATGGGCATCGGCGGACTGGTGGGCCTGAGCGCCCGGTCGGAGTTCGAGAAGGCCGAGGGCGAGACGGGGACGCCCCGGATCAACGACTCGGCTTCCGCCGTTCGTGGCGGCAACGCAGCGACCGCGGTCGTGGGGGTCGGCGCCGTGGTCGCGACCGTCGGGCTCCTCGTGTGGCTCCTCGCGCCGAGCGAGACCACCGCCGGCTCGACCAGGAACGAGCTTCCCCGGCTCGGGAGATTCTGATGTCGCTCCGCGCAGGCGCCTTGGGGGTGGCACTGGTGACGCTGACGGG
>JBEKGQ010000863.1:0-3249 GCA_050012715.1 Polyangiaceae bacterium | reverse complement strand
GGAGAGAGGATCGCGTCGAACAGGGACGAATCGGAGCCAGTCGCGCTCGCGGCGGCGGTCCGACGGACCTACCCGCCGCCGAACACCCTCTTCGCGACGATGACCCCGAGTAACCCCGCGGCGAAGCACCCTCCCACGGTGAGGCCGAAGTTCGCCACGGCGGCCGCCCAGGCGCGGCTCTGAATGAGCTGCGTCGTCTGCAGGTTGAAGCTCGAGTACGTCGTCAGCCCGCCCATGAAGCCGGTCGTGAGCACGAGGTTCATCGTCGGCGAGATGAAGCTCGTCGTGAGCGCGGTCTGAACGACGGCCGCGATGAGGAAGCACCCGACCAGGTTGACGACGAGCGTCCCGTACGGAAACGACGCTCCGAAGAGCGCCATCGCGGCGAGGCCCACGAGATAGCGAGTCCACGTGCCGAGCGCCCCCGCGAGGCCGACGAGCAGGAACCGGATCATGCGCTCTCACCCGTACCGGAGCGTACGTCGTCGGGACAAAAAACCGAGGGGTGGTCTCCACTCTCGCGGAGCCACCCCTCGACTGCTGTTGCACTCTGTTTTTTCGTTTCCGATTTTCGACGTGCCGCTGCAGGTGTTGCGCGTTGTCTCGAGAGTGAAGACGCGAGTCACTCGTTTCCGCCGCTCGTTGGATGGATGCGGCTGGGCTTTCGGAGGAGGCCTCCGAATGCGTGAGCTCGTCGTCTGCAAGCCCTTCGAAGCAACCGGTACGGAGCCTTGCCGGTCTCGAGCGAAGGAAAGGGGAGGCTTGACCACCGCCACAGCGGCCCAGTCGAGTGCCTACGCGCTGGCCTGAGCACTCACGTGCTCAGCGGGTCGAATCCTGTCCTTCCTCGAGAAGACGGCTAGGTGATCCGAGAAGACGCCGGCGCGCTTTCGAGTCCGCGCGCCTGTCATCGACATTGAATCCCGCGACGGACTTCGTCAAGAGTCGCGGCGCAAGATCGTTCATTCTCGGTCGCGCCGCGTCAGCGAGCGCGGGCGCGCCCCTCGAGCACCGCGTCAGCGGACCCGAGCGCGCACGCGCGTCATTCGTCGGCCGCCTTGCCACCGCCGGGGGGCGGCGGGTTCGCCTCGCGTTCGAGGTAGCGGAAGATCGTGCGCGGATCGACGCCGAGGTCGCGCGCGGTCTGCGTGCGATTGCCGTTGTTCCGCTCGAGGACCTCCAGCACGTACTTGCGCTGGAACTCCTCCTTCGCCTTCTCCAGCGGCAGGATGGGGCTCTCCGCCTCCTTGCCGAGATCGAGGTCCTCCGGGCCGAGGAGCGACTTCTCGCACAGGACGAGCGCCTTCTTGATCCGGTTCTCGAGCTGCCGGATGTTGCCCGGCCACGGGTGCTTCTTGATCGCCGCGAGCGCCTGCGGCGTGAAGCCCTGCACGTGCGCGCCGAGCTCCTCGGTGTGCTTGCTGAGGAGCGCCTTGGCGATGATCATCACGTCGTCCCCACGCTCGCGGAGGCCCGGCAGGTAGATGTTCACGACGTTGAGGCGATAGTAGAGGTCCTCGCGGAAGCGGCCGGCGCGGATCTCCTCCTCGAGCACGCGGTTCGTGGCGGCGACGACGCGGATGTCGACCTTCTCCGGCTTGCTGTCGCCCACGCGGAAGACGACGCGCTCCTGCAGCGCGCGCAGGAGCTTCACCTGGAGGTTCAGCGGCAGCTCGCCGATCTCGTCGAGGAAGAGCGTGCCGCCGTTCGCGGCCTGGAACTTCCCCGGGCGCGAGGCGATGGCCCCGGTGAACGCGCCCTTCACGTGGCCGAAGAGCTCACTCTCGATGAGGTTCTCCGGGATGGCGCCGCAGTTGATGACGATGAACGGCCCGTTCACGCGGTTCGAGCGCCGGTGGATCTCGCGGGCGATGAGCTCCTTGCCGGTGCCGGTCTCGCCGGTGATGAGCACCGAGATGTCCGTCGTCGCCACCTTCTGCAGCTTGCGGAACACCTCGAGCATCGACGGGCACGCGCCGATGATCTCGCCGAAGCGCTTGTCCTTCAGCTCGTTCGTGAGCTTCGCCTTGTCGGCGAGGAGCGCGTTCAGCAGCATCGCGTTCTGGAGGATGGTCGACGCCTGCGCGGCGAAGATGGAGAGCACGTCGAGCTGGTTGCGATCGAAGAGCCCCTTCACGCGGTCGTTGCCGACGTAGAGGACGCCCTGCACGTGCCCCTGCGAGACGAGCGGCGCGCACATGACGCTCGACAGGCGCAGCGCGAGGACGCTCTCGCTCGTCTTGAACTGCGAGTCGCTGAGCGCGTCGCTCACGATGACGGGGCGCCCGGTCTCGATCACCTTGCGCACGATGCTGTCGCTGATTGCCCCCGTGGTCTCCGCGATGGCCTCGCGATTCACGTTGCGGGAGGCGCGGATGCGGGCCGGCGGCGTCGCGCTCGACGGCGGGTCGGTCGACGCCGGGACCTCGAGATCCTTCTCTTTGCGCGGCTGGCCGGTGGTGAAGGCGTCGTCGTTGAGCAGGATGAGGCCCTTCTCGGCGCCGGTCACCTCGATCACCGCGTCGAGCATCGACTCGAGCAGCTGGTCGATGTCCTTCATCATCATCAGCTTCTCGCTGAACTCGTAGAGCTTGCGGAGTCCGGCGAGCTGCTGGTTGGTGACGTGGAGCTGCGTCTCGCTGATGGAGGGCGGGGCCCCGTCGTTGGGGGTCGCGCTGCGCGTCACCTTCTGCGGCTCGTCGAAGATGCTGAAGGACACCTCGACGTCCCCCAGTGTGATGCGGTCGCCGTGGACGAGGCGCGCCCGGCGCTTCTTCTTGCCGTTGATGAGGATCTCGGCCTGCTTGTCCACCTCTTCGAGGTTGAAGTCCCGCCCGTCGAAGAGCACCTGCACGTGCGTCTCGGCGAGCCCATGGCTCGGGATCGCGACGTCGTTTCCGAGCGCGCGCCCCACCGTCGTCACCGGCTTGTAGAGGACGAAGGTGCGCGGCTGACCCTGGGGGGGGAACCACTTGAGGAGGGGCACTCTGCGGCAGCTACTCTACCGCGGGGTCTTGTCAAAACGTGCCCCTTTCCGTTCTGCTCAGCCTGGGAGGCTCAGGCGATGCGAACCCTGGTCGCGGTCATCGTGGTGGCGTGGGGCGTGGTGGCCTGCGGGGGAAGCGGCGGCGGCAAGCCTCCGATGCAGCCGGACAACGATCCCGCGCCGTCGGCCGACGGCGGGGCCGATCCGGCGCCGCCGCACTAGGTGGGAGAAGGCGAGCGCCCTCCGCTCACCACTGGCCCATC
>JBEKGQ010000862.1:0-3250 GCA_050012715.1 Polyangiaceae bacterium | reverse complement strand
GCAGCGCCTGGGGCGAACGCATGTTCAGCGAGTAGAGCCCGTTTCGAGAGGACCTTCAAGGAGCGGGCGTCAGCCCGACGTGAGCCTCGCCATCGTTCGCCACGTCACGCCGGGGGGCCTTGGTCCCCTCCGTAGCGCGCAACCGTTGCCCGCGATGGCCGATGGGGGTTCAGAAGCCCGGTGTATCGGCGCGTGCTAGGCCGTCACGGTCGAAGGCGGGCAGGAGAGGTACTTGTCATGCGGCTCCTTCATCTGTTGGTCGTCTCTTTGCCCCTCGCGGCGCTCGGCGCCTGCTCGAGCAACTTTGGCGCCGGTCAGGGGACCGGCGATGCCAGCGTCGACGGCACGGGCGGGAGCGACGCCAGCCCCGACCAGGTCATCATCGTGGTCCCGGGCGCCGACGGCGGCAAAGACGCGACGGTCGCGGAGGCGGACACCGGCCCGGACAGCAGCAGCGGGGAGACCGGGAGCGCAAGCATCGTCAGCTGTGCGCTCGTCACCGCGGACCAGCACATGCTGACCGCCGACGGGGGCGCCATCGCGGCGGACAGTCTTACCGTCTACAGCGCCTCCGTGCCGAACGTTCTCGCTCTTGCGGAGACCAGTGCGGCCCCGTCCCTCGCCTACTGGTTTCGTTCGGACCGACCCAGCAACGCTCCGCAAGTCGTATCGCTGGGCGACGACGCCGGCCCCGCGTCCCTGGTGTCCTCGGTGCGGTCGGTGGACGGCGAAGGCACGTATGTTCTCGCCGGGGCATCGGACGGCAAGACGGTCCTATGGGACTGGCTCGACTCGAGCGGAGGCATCGGAGGCGGCCCCGTCGTTGGCGGCGGTTTGCCGAGCTCCGAGCCGGCGCAGATGACGGCAACGTCGCAAGGCCTCTTCTACATCCTCGAGAGCTCTGGCAGTCAAGGTACCTACGTGGACTTCGAGGTGCCACCGGCGCTGCCCAGCGTGATCGTGGCAAACCAGGTCACGACGGGAGCTGCAAATTTCAACGATGGCAAGCACCTCTACCGGTTGAGCGACGACAGCGTTTCGGTCCTCTACGACGACGAGGACGGGACGATGCACCAGAACAGGTACGCCCCGAGCTCCACGACGATGACCAGCACCCGCCAGTACTTCACCGGGGTCATGCTTCCGTTCGACTTCAGCGCGGATGGTGCGAACGTGGATGTCGGAGCCATCGTCATGACTCCCGATGCCGGCAACGGCTACGGCCTCGTCACGGGCGTGGTGCCGGAGTCGCAGCTCTTCACCTTCGACCCAGCGACGGCCCTGCAACCGGTCCCTCCGTCCGTGATGCCGACCGCGCAGTCGTGCGTGGCGGCGTACCCAGGGAAGTTCCTGGTGCTCACTCCGACGACGTCCGGGATGACGCTCGCGGTCATCGATGCCGCGACCGGAACGGTCTCCTATTCGCTCAGTGGAGCCTCGCTTCTCCTTCCCGGCGACGCGGCGATCGTCAACTGCGCGGTCGCCACGGCGAACGTCACGTCCAGCACGCTCAGCTTCGACGTCGTCTGGACCGAAAACACCGGGACAGGGCTGCAGAATCTGTTCTTCGCGCCGCTCCAGTGCACGCTTCAGTAGCCATCGAGGCTGCGCCGTAGGCCCTTACCGCCCCACGCCCACCCACTTCAGCCACACCGCGTCCGCCTCCTCCACCGTCATCCCCGTGATCCGCGCGAAGCTCTTCTCTCCGGTGGGGTCCTCGGCGATCGACTCTCTCCACGCCCGTTAGAACGGCCACAGGTCGCCGCCCCCGCGCCCGTCGAGCCACTGGCAGAAGCTCCGCGACATCGAATACTCGAGGTCCTGCTCCGGCCCATCGATCTCCTGGTCGCCCAGCGCGAAGAGCGCGGGCAGATGGATCTTCTCCCGCTGCGTCTTCCGGGGCGAGGGCCGCGTCGAGGCGGTCGCTGCGCCAGTTTCGGCCGCCGTGGAGCTCTCCGAGCGGATCGAAGACGGGCTTCTCGAAGAGCGCCGCGATCCCCTCCTCGAACCATGACGGCGCGCGTGGGAAGTCGGTCTGCACGAGCGGATGCACGAGCTCGTGCAAGATGGTGGAGCTCCCCGGGCCGACGTTGACGATGAGATCGCGCGTCTTGCGCGAGTAGGCGCCCAGGTCGCGCTCGCAGCCGGTCGTGAAGGTCTCGTCGCAGAGCTTCGCGAAACGCGTCCTCGCCGAGGTGAACGACGAAGGGAAGCTGCGAGCGGGGAGCGCGTTGAAGCCGAAGTACCAGACGCGGGCGGCCGCTTCCATGTGAGAACACTGCGCGAGGACCAACAGTCGCTTTGCGGCCGGCGATGCGTGTACCCGCTCGGGGTGACGCGCGTAGACTCGGGCGCCATGCGGGCTCCTGGCGCCGTCGTCTTCGCTCTGGGCGCCTCGCTCGGGATCGCGGCGTGTTACGACTCACGCTGGGGCGAGAGCAAGCGCGCCCAGCAAAGGCTCGCGACGAAGGCGACCCCGGCGGAGATCTCGCCCTCGACGGATCCCGAGAGCTTGCCACTCGACGGTGGGCGGCAAGCTTGGCGCGTCCGGGTGCGCCCGGATGGCCGCTATCTGGCGCAGAACCTCGACGTGCCACGGCGGGTCGCCAAGCTCCTTCAGGACGCCAGCCGCGTGCTCGGTCCATCGATCGCGCTCGACCTCACCCTCGATCGCATCCAGCCGTGGAATGGCGACAGCGACGACGACGTGGGCGCCGCGCTTGCTGCGCTTCGCGGCGCCGACGCCGGAGACGACGTCGACCTGGTCGTGGGCATGATCGGGTCCCTACCCCGCGAGAGCGACTCTCTCCACGACGAGGGCATGGCCACGTTGCTGGGCAAGCACGTCGTCGTCCGGGGCGCGAGCCGCGTCGGCGAGGTCGACTCCGTCCAGCTGACGTTCGGGGAGCTCAGCGAGACCGACCGCGCGCAGCTTCTCGAGCGACGTAGGCACCATCGCGCGCTCGCGGTGCTGCTCCACGAGATCGCTCACTGCCTCGGCGCCATCCACGAGACCGACGTGGGTAGCTTGATGCGGCCGGCCTACGATCCCAAGATGACCGGCTTCGGCGGCGGAGCGATCGCTCTCATGCGCGCGGGGCTGGACGGCGGCGATCGGTCGGCCGTGGCGAGCGCGCAGCTGTTCCTGCTGGAGCACGCGTTTAACGCGACCTGGGTCCCCGCGGAGCGCGACGCCGAGGTGGTCCGATTGCGAGCCATCGTCGGCCCCGCCGCCGCCGCGGCCCCCGTC
>JBEKGQ010000861.1:0-3250 GCA_050012715.1 Polyangiaceae bacterium | reverse complement strand
CGTACGCGAACGTCGGCCAGACGTTCATGGCGAACCTCGAGGAGAACCTCCGGCCGCTGCTCGACCCGGACCCGACGCAGGGCCAGGAAGCGGTGATGAACGTCCTCGGCGGGTCGTACGTCCTCTTCGGTGACCGCGACGACGGGGCGACGACGACGCGCACCTATCCGCCCGACCCGGCGAGCGCGAACCCCACCCAGCCCGTGACACTCTCGTACAGCGCGTTCCACCCGGAGACGTCGCCCCTCGTCGACCTCGTCTACGCGCTCGGCGTGATGATGTCGGACCCCGTGATGGACGACCTCCTGCAGCTCGCCCGGCAGCTCATGGCCCAGCAGCCCGATGCCATGGCCCGGCTCGTGGGGCTCGGGCTGAAGGTCAAGGCCATCGCCGACGCGCACCCCGAGGCGCACATCCCCGCGACGTCGACGCTGTGGGACGAGCTCCTCGACGTGATCGCCCAGATCGCCCACAACAAGGACGGCATCGGCGCCGGCGGCGTGCTCGAGGATCTCTTCCTCGCGTTCGCGCAGAGCTCGACGGTGTCGCTCCAGCAGACGTTCGCCGCCTACATCCAGAACCGCGACGCGCTGACCTACAACCACAACTCGACGGCTGGCGGGCTGACGAACGCGCTCAACGGCGCGGCCTGGAACCTCACGTCGAACGACACCGAGCCGCTGCACACGCCCGTCGATCGCACGATGCCCGACGTGGGGACCAATCAGAGCGCGCTCCAGCGCTTCATGCAGCTCCTCCACGACGCCAACGGCCTCGACGTCTGCACCAAAGCCGGCGCGGTGGCGCACGTGCAGTTCAGCCTCGGCGCGCTCGGGACGGTCTCCTTCGACTACCCGACCAACGCCCTCAGCGGCGTCGCGTGCACGCTCGTCGGCGCGCCGGCACCGCCGAACCCTATGCCCCAGTGCGGCATCCTGCGGATCCAGAACGTCGACGCGCTCCTCCTCGACGTCGTCCTCGATCAGGCGAGCTTCGACATCCGCGATCCGTGCCTGAAGGCGCTCATGAACTCGCCCATCACCGACATCGTCGGCGGGGCGGACCAGTTCCTCCAGACGCAGTCGGGCATCGCCGGCTTCGACACGCAGCCGACGGTTCAGGGCGTGGGGCGGCTCGTGTTCTTCGACACGCCGTATGACGAGCCCTACGGCACGAGCGCGGGCGACACCAACCCGAACACCCTGACCACGGCGAGCTTCCTGTCCGGCATCATCGACCCCGTGGCGACGACCGCCTGCACCCTGACGCCGTTCACGGACACCGACGGCACGGTGCTCAACCTCCGGACGTGCTCGTCGTTCGCGGGCACCATGCGCGGGCGCGATCCGGGATACATCTTCCCGCTCGAGGAGAGCGGCTTCGTGACCGACGTCCAGCCGCTCGCGGCGGCGTTCAACGACCACGGGCAGGCCCTCCTCTTCGTCGACCTCTTCAACACGCTCGATCTGCACTGGGGTGACGCGCAGGTGCCGACCACCGTCTGCGATCCGTCGCAGCCGAAGACGAGCCCCCTATGGTGCTCGCAGGACGGTGCCGTCACGTACGAGCCGCTCCTCGCCGACGTGCTGACGAACACGGATCTCTTCCAGACGCTGCACGACACGGTGCCGATCATCGACGCCATCACCGTCCAGCACTGCAACGCGACCAATCCAACCACCGGCGCGTGCACGTCGACGAGCCCGCTCACCGGGGTCCAGGTGCTCGCCAACGCCGTCCGCGTCATGGTCGATCCGGCCCTCAACGCGGGGCTCACCGATCTCCACGGCGTGCAGACGGCCCCGCGCAACGACGGGACCACCAACCCGCAGGTCACGCCGATCTACCTGTTCATCGACGCGCTGGACGGCATCGACGCCGCCTTTGCGGCCTGGGCTCAGGCGCACCCCGGCGACGACCGGCACCCGGCGTGGCTCGCGGCGCGCTCGCAGCTCGTCGACCAGCTCTTCACGGTGAACGGCACGGGCGCGCCGTCGACGTTCGCAAACCCCGCCGTGCCGGCGATCGTGCCGCCGCTCGTCGACGCCCTCGAGTCGCAGATCCTCGCGCAGTGCCCGAACCGCTCGTCGCGGGCCGCGTGCACGTGGTGGATGCAGAACATGCCGCAGAACCTGGAGGACGTCGTGGGCGGGCCGACGTTCGCCGCGGTGATGGACCTCCTCGACGCGATCCGCTCGAACCCGACGGCCCGCGAGCAGCTCGAGCAGCTCCTCCAGTACCTTCTCGATCCGACCGCCGGCAGCGATGCGCGCGCGGCGACGATGACCGCGTCGGTCGACGTCCTCCAGATTCTCGAGGACGACACGAACCTCACCCCGTTCTACAACGCGGTGGCGGCCGACGTGCTCGGCGCGCAGGTGCTCGACGCGAAGGGCAACGTCACCCAGCGCGGGCTCGCCGACGCCAGCATCGAGACGCTCTCGCGCGTCTTCGCCGCCGCGAAGAACCCACAGGGCACCGAGCTGTGCTCGATGGAGATCGACCCGAACGGCGCCATCGCGACGACCCTCGGCCAGATGGTGACGCCGCAGGGGGCGACGCAGCTCACGCCGATCGAGACGCTCATCGACGTCACGGCGGACGTGAACCGCGCGCAGCCGAACGTGACGACGAAGCTCGACGGCGGCGACTACGGGAACATCGCCAACGAGATCAGCGAATTCTGTCTCGACCCGTCGACCGGGCTCGAGCAGGTCTACGCCGTGGTGCGCGCGGCGACGCTGCCGGATCAGGGCAACTGACGACGGATGCGACGCCGGACGGGTCTGCGCGGCCTCTCGGTCGCGGTGCTGCTGGTCGCGATGGGGCTGGCCCGGGAGAGCCGGGCGTCGGGGCTCTACTTCACGGACCGCGGCGTGCGGCCGATGGGGCGGGCGGGGGCCTTCGTCGCCGGCGCCGACGACCTGGGCGCCATCTGGTACAACCCCGCGGGCCTCGCCGACGCGGGCGACAGCATCCTCGTCGACGCGTCCTGGCTGCAGTTCGCGGTCAGCTACACCCAGGTGCAGCGCGTCGTGAACGCCGACAACGTCGTGACCTACCCGACGAGCCCGACCGTCCACGGGAGCAACCCGTTCCTCCCGCTGCCGACCGTGGCATGGTCGTACGTGGTCGACCGCCAGAAGCGGTTCACGATCGCCGGCGGCGTCCTCGCCCCGTACATCGCCCTGCCGAGCTACCCATCGACCGTCGAGTACTCCTACGGCCCGGGACCGTCGCCGGCGCGCTA
>JBEKGQ010000860.1:0-3251 GCA_050012715.1 Polyangiaceae bacterium | reverse complement strand
CACGCCAGGATGGAGCCCCCGCGTGCCGCCACCGCATCTCCTCCCGCGATGCCGGTCGCGATCTGGGAGCCTTCGATCGTGACGACGCCCGGGCTGCCGCTCCAGTGCGCCGACGGAGCGTGGACCCGCACGAGCGTGCGCGGCGGATGCGCCCGCCACGGAGGCGTCGCGTACTGAGGGAGCGAGCCTCGAGCGACGGCCATCGCCCAGACGCCGCGCGGTCACCCGTTTCTGGGACGGGCTCGGGCGCGTTACCCTGGGATCCGCCGTGCAACGCCCGTGGCGCCTCGCTGCCTTCGTCGGGTTCGCGTCGCTCTCGACGCTCGCCGGCGCGTTCGCGTGCTCGCAGTTTCGCGATGCCGCCCTCGCCTCGTCGACCGACGGCGGCGACGGCGGCGTGACCACGGCGGAGGCTGCCCTCGCGGATGCGGGCTCGCCGTTCGCCATCGTTCAAGGCCTGCCCGCAGGGGAGGCGCTGACCGCGGTCTGGGGAGCGGACCCGAGCGACGTCTTCGCCGTGGGGACGAACGACGTTCACTACGTGTACTACCAGGGCTCGTGGATGCGCAGTCAGGCCGTCATCGGCCGTGACCTCGAGGCGGTGTGGGGGACGTCGGCCAGCGACGTGTATGCGGTGGGGATCGACGACGCGACGGGAGAGGGCGTCGTGGAGCACTTCGACGGCTCGGCGTGGACGGATGAGGCGATGGTACCCACGGGCCTCTACGGCGTGTGGGGGACGGGCGACGCGATCCTCGCCGTCGGCGAGGACGGCATGATCTACGGCAAGCACACCGGGATCGACGGATGGTCGATGGTCCTCGGGGACGCCGGGCTCCCGGCGAACCCCAACGTACCGCCGGCTCCCGGCGAGCCGATCCTCTGGGGGATCGCCGGGACGAGCATCGACGCGTTCGCGATGCCGGCGGACCTCGACCGCATCTTCCAGGTCGTCAACGCGGACGGCTTCGTCAACCTCGATCCCACCCCCGACCGCACCATCTCGTTCCGCTCCGTCTTCTCGGTGCCCGGCGCCACCGGGAGCTACTTCTTCGGCACGAACTACTTCGGCGTGACGTGGCTCACCGCGAGCGCCCCGCCGGACGCGGCCATCCTCGGCGGCAACATGTCCCTCATCTTCCAGGACCGCTCGTCGCCCGCCAACCGCCAGCTCTTCATCTACGGCATCTGGGGGACGTCGGATCGCTTCCTCTTCACCGGCGACCAGGGCCGCATCTATCGCTACGCCGCGGGGCCCGACGAGTTCGGCCCCGTCGAGTCACCGACGGACGCGATCCTCTACGGCGTGTGGGGCTCCTCGGCGTCCGACGTCTGGATCGTCGGCGACCGCGAGGTCATCCTCCACGGAACGCTGCCGTAGCCGCCGGGTCTAGAACACGGGGTGCGGCGAGGCCGCGACCTCGAGCCCGGTGCGGATCGGGAGGACGATGCGCAGCTTCACGTCGCCCCCTGGGGCGCCAGCGCGAGTCGCCGCCGCCCGGGTCGACGCCAGGGCGACGGGGATGGGCGCGGCCCCCTGATCCGTCAAGCCAGCCAGCCCGAGCAGCGACTCGCGCGCCTTGCGGAGGCCCTCGTCGGAGTAATCGGAGCGGGACATGAACGCCATGCTCGCGACCGAGACGAAGCCCGCCGTGCTCGCCGGCATCGCGCGCAGGGGGTCGAGGTCGCGACGGGACTTCAACGTCCCCGTCTCCGCCGCGCCCGAGAGCGAAGCCCTCACCGCGCCGGCGGCGAGGGCGGGGTCCTCGGCCACGGCGAACCACGTGCGCGCTCCGTCGGGCACCACGAAGATGTGCGACGTATGGGCGATCACCGGATCGGTCACCGGCGACTTGTTCTTCTTCTGCGCCCGCGTCCACTCGGGGTTCTGCGCCACGTGGGCCTCCACGTGCAGCGTCCCCGCCGGGAGCTGCAGCGCCGCGGGCACCGGGGCCACGACGAGGTGCGTCGTCTCCTTCGTGGGATCGTGCTTGCGCCGCGGCTTCCCCGACGGCTTCACCGCGTCGTTCTTCACGAGCGCCCGGAGGTCGTCGATCCAGCCCTGCGACGCCTCCTCCACCCCGGCGACCCACCACCCCTGCATGGCGGCGCGGGCCCTCGTGCGCGCGGTCTCGGTCGTCTTGCCGCCGTCCGCGTAGGCGTCCAGCGCCGCGCGCGCCGTGTCGAGGCGGACACCCGCGGCGGCCACCCACGGCCCCCCGGTGAGGATGCGCTGGAACGGCAAGAGCTGCGTGTCGATCGCGGCGGGGGTGTATCCGTCGTCGGCGAGCCACTCGCGGAGCGAGTCGACGAGCTTGCCGCGGAGAGGCTGGAGATCCTCCCAGATCTCGCCTCGCCCGTAGAACGCGCATGCCGCGTCGCGAGGCAGCCGCTCGAACGCCGCCGGGGGAGGCGCGGCGGGCGTGCCGGCGCCGACGAGCGCGCGGGTGAGCGGCGAGGCCCAGTCCACGAACGTGGTCGAGACCCTCACGTCGACGGCGCTCCCGTCGGAGCTCGCCTCGAGGACCACGGAGCCGACGTCGTCGGGCAGCTTCTCCACGAGCTCGTCGAACAGCTTGTCGGTCGGCTCGCTCGCGCCGCCATCGACCGGGGAGCCTCCGCCCGGCGTCAGCTCCTTTCGACCGGTCACGGTCGGACGAAGCTCCCGCACGAAGACCTCGAGGCGAAGGTCGTCGCGGGAGGTGAGGCGCGTCATCGTGCGCGTCAGGTAGGGGCCGAGGTGACGGACGGCGTCCGACGTCCCGCCGCACACGAGCCGCGTCGTCCGCGCGGCGCCGGCGTCGGAACCCGACGAGACGGCGAGGACGCAGGGGCGCGGCGAGGCGCCCTCCGGCGCATCGTCGCGGGGCTCGAGGCGAACGACACCGGGGGCGGTCTGCGTGGCCCGGTAGTACTTCTCGAGGACTTCCCGGGCGGCGGTGGGGTCGGAGACGACGACCGCCCCGGCGAGCTTCATCGTCGTCCCGGGCGTGTCGATGTCGGCCACGGCGAAGTCCATCGGCTGATCGAGGTCGACGAAGGAGCCGACGGGGGCGCCCACCGCCATCGCGACGAGGCTCTCGGGATCGACCTTCAGCGCACCGGAGAACATCGCGGCCACGGATCCCAGGACCGATGAGAGCTGCTGGAAGGTCGCACGAGGGTGCGCGAGGTGAATCGTGAGACCGAGCCCCCCCGGCGCGGGCACGGGGGAGACGTCTGGCGCGGGCTCGGGCGGGGGGAGCGGGGAC
>JBEKGQ010000859.1:0-3258 GCA_050012715.1 Polyangiaceae bacterium | reverse complement strand
GGACTTCGGCGGCTGGACCGAGGGCTACGGAATCCCCTACGCGGCCGTCCCCCCGTCGCAAGCGCTGCAGGACATCGACTTCACGCAGTACGCGGACGAGAGCGATCCCGGCCCGATGGGCTGGATCGGCACGAACCCCATCACCGCGGGCTCGTCGACGGGCGAGACGATGTGGCCCTTCTTCACGGGCATGAAGATCGAGGGAAACCCCGCCGCGGGCGGCACGCCGGGCAACCTGCCGGGCGACCAGCACGGCCTCGTGCTTCAGCAGGGATCGAGCGCGTCCGACTGCGTCTCGTACGAGGCCTGGAACTGCGTGTCGGGCGGCGGGCCGCCGTTCCAGTGCGCGAACGGAGCCGTGTTCCAGCTCGATTCGAACGCGCTGCGCCCGCTCGGGTGGACGAGCGCCGACGCGGCGGGGCTCTCGATCCTCGCCGGCCTCGTGAAGCTCGCCGAGGTGCAGGCCGGCACGGTCAGCCACGCCATCCGCGTGACGTTCAACAACACGGCGAACTCGTACATCCTGCCGGCCACCCACGCGGCGAGCAGCAAGAGCGCGCCCTACCCGCCCATGGGCTTGCGCCTGCGCCTCAAGTCGAGCGTGAGCATCTCGAGCTACCACGCCGAGTCGCAGGTCATCATGACGGCGATGCAGAAGTACGGCCTCATCATCGCCGACAACGGGTCGGACTGGTACTTCCAGGGCGACAGCAACGACGGCTGGAACGCCATGGCGAAGGATGGCCAGGACACGATCATCGACGAGCTGGTCGGCGACTTCGGCGGGCTGAGCGGCGCCGACTTCGAGGCCATCTTCTCGGGGACCCCGCAGACGACCGGGCTCTGACCCTCCCGGCTCACGGCGCGAACATCTTGCACGTGGTGCCGGCGGGGCAGGCCTTCCCGTTCTCGCAGCCCGCGCTGCAGACTCGCTGAGGAGCGCCCAGGTTCACGCCGCAGTGCTGCCCCGACGGGCAGTCGGCGTCGCTGTTGCACGCCGTGACGACGCAGCCGCCGTCGTCCGAGGTGCAGAGGCAGTTGGACTCGAGGCACTCCCAACCCGAGCCTTCGTCGCAGAAGCAGGTGAACTGGTCGTAGTAGCTGCACGACTCGGTCCCGGGACACGACGTGTCGGAGGTCCCTTCCGGGACGTCCGCGTAGGTGGCGGGGCACGACGCTTCGGGACTGCCGGAGTCGACCGCGCCGGGAGCCGGAGCGCCGCCGTCGGCGCCCGGGCTTCGCGCGGACTCGCGGCCTCCGCAGCCGATCGCGAGCGCGCCGAAACAGATCAGGGACGACCAGACGAGGATGGGCGGGGACACGTCGGGCGGAGGACAGCAACGCTCGTGCCGCGCCGTTCTCGCACGATTCGAGGCCTCGCATGTGCCGGCGTGCGCCGCTCAGGGTGCTCGGATCGCGGTCACGACGCATCCGAGCTTCCTTGCGCGGGCGCGGGCGGCGTCGGCGGTGACCGACTTGGGCTTCGCGTTTCCCCAGTGCGCAAGCACCTCGGCGTACGCGGCGCAGGCTCCCCGGGCGTCGCCCTGGGACTGGTGACGCTCGCGCCGAAGCGGTCGAGCTCCGGGAACGACGCGATGACGGCGGCGAAGTCCCCCGTCAGCCACGACAGGGTGATGGTGGTCTCGATCGCCTTCAGCTGCTTGAGGATCGGGTCGCTCTCGATCTCCGACGCCTGGCGGAGCGCCTCGCCGATGCTCTCGATCGGGGCGCCGCGCGCGACGAGGGCGGACGCAAGCCACGTGTGCGGGGTGGAGCTCGCCGGATCGACCGCGATCATCTTGCGCGCTTGTCGTCGTCGCTCACGGCCGTCGCGCCCTCCCAGCTCGAGGCGTCTAGGGTGCGGCGGCCGTCGCGGAAGGGGTCGCCGTCGCCGGGGGCACGGCCGCCGCGGTCGAGGACGACGCGGCCGAGGCCGAGGCCATTGCGGGCGCGTCCGCGCTCGGGGGCCGGCCGATCTCTTCGCAGCCCATGCCGCCGTTCTCCGAGTGGCAACGGTAGGACGCGTGCTTGCCGCAGCCGGTCGCCTGGTACGGAACGTCGCCACCGCCTCCGGTCACCTTGATCTCGCTCTTCGCGCAGTCGTAGCCGATGAAGAAGGTGTCCCGGGCCAGGGAGCTCAGCGAGGGGCCGCACGCCGCCACGAGGCCGACGAGCGGAAAGGTGGCCAGGGCTCCGAGGAGAAGAGGGCGACGGAAGTGCGGCATGGGCGAATCGGTGGGCCCCGCTACTACTTCGCGATGCTGAACGTGTACGTGCAGGTGATGGCGCCACCGTCCGGCCCCGGGCCCGTCAGCGTCCCCATTCCCGATGCGCCCATGGAGGTGAGCGTCAGCGTGATGTCCTGCGTGTCGCCCGCGTCGCTCGTGCAGTCGTCGGTGACCGTCTCGCCGCTGCAGGTCTCCATGCAGCCGGTGCCGGCATTGAGCGTCCCCGCGCCGCCGTCGTAGTCGATGGTCCCGCCGACCACGCTCGCGGGCGGGCAGGCGGCCGAGTTCCCGGCCGCCGCCGTCGCCGTGTTCGTGTAGGTCCCCGGCGCCCAGCCCGCGCTGGAGAGCGTGCACGGGCCTCCGCCGCTCGATCCGCTGCTGGAGCCGCTGCTCGACCCGCTGCTCGATCCGCTGCCGGAGCCACTGCTCGATCCGCTGCTCGAGCTGCTCGTGCCGTCCTTGCCCGCGTCGGTCGCGCTGCTGGGCGACGAGGACGACGAGCATGCCGCGACCGCGGCCAGACCGACGGAGCCACCAACGACGAGAACGGCGACCAAAGGATGAAATTGAAAGCGCATGGGAAAGCCTCCCGGGAGAAGGACCCATGGTAGCCGCTTTTTCTTCACGGGCACCACTCACGATGGCGCTCCTGCCGCGGCGCCCTACGCCGCGCCCAGTCTGGGCCGCACGAGATCCACGGTCCACGCGGCCTCGCGCCAAACGGCAACGATGTCGCGTGCGTCCGTCGACCGCGCGGTGCGCCGAGAGGGGCAGGGCACGTGCCTTGCGGAGTCTTCGTGCGAGGCGGCGGCGCGCGCCGCACCTCGCTGGAGAGAAGATGATGCGCTCATCCGCCGTCGGTCGTCGCCTCACGTTGCTCACGATGCCCCTCGGCCTGGCCGCGGCCGTGCACTGCGGTCCGGCGTCCTCGGAGGGAGCCAGCGCCGTGGCGGCCGAGCACGACGCGGGGAGCGACGCCGTGCCACCGAGCTCCGGTTCCGGCTCCGGTTCCGGCTCCGGCGTCTTCTCC
>JBEKGQ010000858.1:0-3259 GCA_050012715.1 Polyangiaceae bacterium | reverse complement strand
ACGGCTTGAGCATGTCGAACAGCCGGAAGAGCACGAAGCCGAGGACGACGCCGAGCCAGGTCACCTCGCGCATCGGGAGCATCGTGAGGAGGAGGCCGGCCACCTCGTCGACCACGACGATCTGCGGGTCCTTCTTCTTCAGGTCGCGCGCCACGACCGACGCCGCCCACACCCCCACCGCGGTGACGAGCGCCTCCGCGACCGCGACGCCGGCTTGCCTTTGCCGCGCCGCGAGGAGATAGAGCGGGATCGCCCCGAGCGTCCCCATCGTTCCCGGTGCTCGCGGGACGTAGCCGCAGCCGAACCACGTCGCGATCACCCACGCGACCTTGTCCATCACGCGTCTCACGTGGGCACCGCCCGCGCGTGCGCCGCCGACGCTCGCCAGCGGGTGATGGCCCGCGCCACCCCGACGACGACGAGGCAGTACGTGACGCCCGCGATGGCGTCGAGCACCCAGTGATGGTCGAGGTACACCGCCGAGAAGCACATGAGCGCGAAGAACCCGATGCTCGCCGCGCGCCACCATCGGTTGAACCGCGCCCACCCCTCGACGGCGACGAGGCACGCGTAGGCGCAGTGGAGGCTCGGCATGGCGCCGAAGACGCTGCTCGAGCGCCCGTACATGCCCGCGAAGTAGGGAATCCCGAGGCGGGCGTCGACCCTCGCCAGCGCCGGCCCCTCGCTGGCGTGGACGAGGACGTCGACCGTGCAGCCGTGGGCGTGGAAGTACCAGGGCGGAGCGGCCGGGTAGAGGTGATAGGTGACGAAGCCGCACACGTTGAGGGCGAAGAAGCACCAGGTGAAGCGGACCATCCGCGGGTAGTCGCGAATGTAGAGCCAAACCGCGCACGCGATCGTGACGAAGATGAAGGTCGCGTACGGCACGGCGCAGATCGCGTCGAGCACCGGCGAGGGGTGGGCCTGGAACCAGTCGTGGTACGTCACGCGCTCGCCGTTCATGTCGAGGCCGAAGAGCGCGAGCTCGTGGGCGCGGAGGCTGCAATCGTGGACGGTCTCCGGCGTCACGCCCGCGTTCTGCACCGCACGCATCGTGTCGTAGAAGAGGGCCACGAGGCCGATCGGGTAGATGCCGAGGAAGAGCTTCTTCGTCCGCGGACCGACCGAGAAGAGCACCGCGACGGCGACGAGGAGCGCGGCGTTGTCCCAGTGGAACGCCCCGCGCGCGAGCGCCCACGCGCCGTGCACGAAGAATGGGAGCGGCGTGAGGATCGTCCAGCCCGGCCAGAGGCGCCTAAGGTGATGCATCCGTTCTGCCGTCGCGGAAGACGAAGCGCCGCTGCATGGGGAAGTTCCATAGCAGGCTCACCACGATCGAGACCAAGACGCGCGCCGCGACGTACTGCACGCGGGCGACGTCGTGGACGAGATGCTCGCCGAGCGCGTTCCAGCCGGCGCTCGCGCCCGAGACGACGGCGTAGCGAGCCCCCTGCGCGGCCCAGTGGCCCGAGTGCCGCCGGAAAACCCAGGCACGACCGAGGGCGAAGTTCGTGACCGCGCCGAGCAGCGCGCCCGCGACGGTGGCGGCGACCGGCGAGAGGCCCAGGCCCTCGACGAGGGCGATCATCGCCCCGAAGTCGACCGCGGTGGCGGCGATCGCGCCGAGCTGATGTCGACCGAGGGTCGACCACACGCCGTCAGCGGACCGCTTTGCCCGCGGCGGCATTCAGTCATAGTACTCGGTGCCGAGGTGCGAGATGACGTCCTCGCCCATCATCCAGCGGAGCGTGTTCTTCAGCTTCATCAGCTGGATGAAGAGGTCGTGCTCCGGGTAGAGGCCGGGCGCGGTCATGGGGCTCTTGAAGTAGAAGCTGAGCCACTCCTGCGTCCCTTGAAAGCCCGCGCGCTGCGCGAGATCGAGGAAGAGCGCGAGGTCGAGCACGACCGGCGCGGCGAGGATGGAGTCGCGGCAGAGGAAGTTGACCTTGATCTGCATCGGGTAGCCGAGCCAGCCGACGAGATCGATCGCGTCCCACCCTTCTTTCGCGTCGCCGCGCGGCGGGTAGTAGTCGATGCGGACCTTGTGGACGAGGTGGCCGTAGAGCTCGGGGTAGAGGTCCGGCTGGAGGATGTGCTCGAGCACGCCGAGCTTCGACACCTCCTTCGTCTTGAAGCTCTCGGGATCGTCGAGCACCTCGCCGTCGCGGTTGCCGAGGATGTTCGTGCTGTACCAGCCCGCGAGGCCCAGCATGCGGGCCTTGAAGCCCGGGGCGAGGATGGTCTTCATCAGGGTCTGACCGGTCTTGAAGTCCTTGCCCGCGACCGGCACGCCGCACTCGCGCGCGAGCGCCCACGCGGCGGGGAAGTCGACGCACAGGTTGGGCGCCCCGTTGGCGAAGGGGACGCGCTCCTTCATGCACGCCCAGGCGTAGATCTGCGCGTTGGAGATCGCCGGGTCGTCCGCGAGGAGGCCCTTCTCGAACGCCGCCGCGTCGGCGTGGACCGGCTGCGGTGTGAGGTACGCCTCGGTCGACCCGCACCACACCGCCACGAGGCGCTCGCACCCGCGATCGCGCTTGAAGGTGCGGATGTCGTCGCGCACCTGCTCCACCATGTCGGCCTTCGTCGGCGCGGACTTGATGTGCGTCCCGTGGAGGCGCTTCACGTAGCCCGGGTAGAAGACGCCCTTCATCGGGTGGATGGCCTGCAGCTCGGATTTCACTGTGTCGAGATGTTTACTCTCGAGCACCTGGGCATGCTCGGCCGCCTCGAACGCGTCGTCGGGGAAGATGTCCCACCCGCCGAACTCGACCTGATCGAGGCTCGCGAGCGGGACGAAGTCGGCGATCTTGGGCGCCCGCTTGTCGGTCCGCTTGCCGAGCCGGATCGTCCCCATTTGCGTCAGCGATCCGATGGGAACCGCCTTCTTTTGCCGCGCGAGCAGCGCGCCCGCGATCGTCGTCGTCGCGACGGCGCCCATCCCGGGCAGGAGGATTCCGAGCTTTCCTTCCGCAGGACGCAGCGATGAGGGCTTCTTCACGGCAAGCTCGCTTTCATCTTCCCCACCAGTGCATGTTGCATACCTCGCGTCTCCGGGCGCGCCTCACGGTCCGGGGCCGGTGCGGATGGGCCGCCGCGGGTCGTTGCCCCACTCGTTCCACGAGCCGTCGAACACCGCCACGTCGTCGCGACCCAGCATGCGGAGCGCCGCGAGCGGGACGGTGCAGGTGACACCGCCGTTGCAATAGACGACGACCTCACGCGGGAGGTGCCCCACATCGATGCCGGCGTCGGCGAA
>JBEKGQ010000857.1:0-3279 GCA_050012715.1 Polyangiaceae bacterium | reverse complement strand
AAGGCGAAGGCCTCGAAGAAGGCCACCGCCGCGGCGCCGACCGAAGGCGCGAAGGTCGAATAGCCCTCGCGCTCACCCGGTCGCCGCGGGCTTGCGGCGACCTCCCAGCATGGCGATCCCGGCGAGCGCCGCCACCAGCACGGCGGCCGCCGCGGCGAGCCTCCACCCGCGCGCCCGGCTCGACTCCGTCTCCACGTGGAGACGATCGAGCTCGGCGCGCGCGTGTGCATTTCGTGGATCGAGCGCCAGCGCCTGCTCGAAGGGCTCGGTGTCGGCGATCCCGTGGGCGACGAGGTCCTCGCCCTCGAGGTACTCGATCTCGCTCCGCACGTGGCTCGACTGGGGCCCGGCCTCGTCGAGGCGGAGCGCCTTGCGGAGGGTGGCCAGCGCGGCGGGGCGGTCCGTCCCCTCCAGCGACTCGCCGTACGTCACGTACGCGGGGACCATCTCCGCGCGCCGATCGAGCAGCGGCTGGCGCGCGAGCACCTCGTCGAAGTCGGCGATGGCGGCCGGCAGCTTGTCGTCCTTCTGCTCGGCGAGGCCCTTGGCGAGCAGCGCGTAGACCTCCTGCAGCCGGAAGCGGTCGTAGGCATCGAAGAGCTTCTTCGCCAGCTCCGCCGCCGCGATGCCGTCGGGCGCCTGGTCGCCCATCAGCGCCGCGTAGGCCTCACGCAGCTTCCACAGCGCGTCCTGGCCGTACGCGAGCGTCGCCGCGCGCGCCGCCGACCGCACCTGCGCGCGATCCGAGCTCACGAACGAGAGGACGACCGGGAGCGCGTCGAGGTCCTTGATGCCGGCGTAGGCGGTCAGCACGTCGGCGAGCGCCTGGTTGTCCTTCACCTGGACCGCTTCGCCCGGGGTGCGCTTCCCCATCGTCTCGAGCAGGTTCGACGCCCAGGTCCGCGTCTCGCCCGACGGATCGCGCTTGGCCTCGATGAGCGCCGCCACGGCGCGGTCGCCCATCGCCTTCATCTGGCGCGTGAGCTCCGGGCGCAGCACGCCGTTCGCCTCCGACGCGAGCAGCACGAGCTGGCGCGCCGCGGGCGTCGTCCCCGCGTGGGCCAGCGCGCGGAGGAGGCTCGTCACCGTCAGCGCCCGCGTCGTGGCCGCATCGGGCTTCGCGACGACGAGCGCCTCGAGGAGATCGAAGCTCCCCTCCTTGCCCCCGCGGTCGCGCGCGGCGCGCACCGCGGTGCCCAGCCCGCCATCGCCGCCCTTCCGGAGATCGGCGAGCTTCTGCGTGATGGCCGCGGTCGCGTCGGGCCCGAGCCCCGCGAGCGTGCTCGCCGCCGCGCGACGCTCGTCCACCGAGTCGTGCCCGAGCGGCGCGATGAGCCGGTCCAGCTCCGCCGCCGGCATGGCCGTCTCGGGCGCCGCCCCCGACGCGCTCGCCTTCGGGGCCTGCGGCGCCTGGGCCCACGTGGGCTCCCCCATCGCCACCGCGCCGGCGACCATCGCCGCCGCCACGAGAAGCACCGGCCCACGTCGTCGCGCGCTCATGCTCACCTCTCGAACGCTCGCCCGACCGGCCCGGCTTCCCCGCTCACTCGGTGATGCGGAAGTCCGAGAACTCGCCGGTGTACCCCCGCCAGCGCACGTCCACCCCATCGACGCGCGCCGCCGACGGCCCATGGTTCGCCCAGGAGACCATCTCCTTGATGGCCTCCTCCTCGCCCTCGGCGAGCATCTCCACCGCGCCGTCCTGCCGGTTCTTCACCCAGCCGGTGATCCCCAGGCGCTTGGCCTCGCGCTGCGCCGCCGCGCGGAAGAAGACGCCGGTGACTCGCCCGCGCACGATGAGGTTGACTCGCTTGGTCGACATGGGGATACGGGGACCGCCCGGGCGGGGCCCGCTTTCCAGTTAGCGAATCGGAGGCTCCCCGGCAAACTTTCCCGTTCGGGCGGACGACCCGCTATCAAGGGGCCCGTGGAGTGGCTGGAAGGGGTCGGCCTGCACACCGGAGCCCGCTCGCGGGTCCGCCTGCGGCCGAGCGCCGGACCCGTGCGCCTGGCGGCGGGGGGCCTCGAGGTGCCCCTCGACGAGCTGGAGGTGGTCTCCACCGCCCGCGCGACCACGGTCGAGGCCCGGGGTGGGAGGCTGCGCGTCGGCACCGTGGAGCATGCCCTGGCCGCGCTGGCCGGCCTCCGCCTCTACGCCGGCGTGACGCTCGACGTGGACGGCCCCGAGCTGCCCTTTCTCGACGGCGGCGCGTCCGCGTGGTGCGCCGCCCTCGAGGGGCTCGGCCTCGCCCCCTCCGGCCCCCGCCTCCGCGTCACGCGTACCGCCACGTTCGACGTCGGCCCCAGCCGCTACGAGCTGTCCCCCGCCGTCGGCGCGGACGGGCCGGGCGACGCCATCGAGGTCACCGCCCGCATCGACTTCGACGACCCGCGCCTCGCCCCCGAGGCCACCTGGACCGGCGACCCCGCCGACTTCGTCGCCCGCATCGCCCCCGCGCGCACCTTCGCCCTCGCCCGCGAGCTCGACGAGCTCGCCCGCCGCGGCCTCGCCCGCCACGTCGACCCGGCCTGCGTCGTCGTCATCGCCCCCGACGCCATCCTCTCCTCCGGTCGCCCTTTCGCGCCCGACGAGCCCGCCCGCCACAAGCTCCTCGACCTCCTCGGCGACCTCTACCTGCGCGGCGGCCCCCCGGTCGGACGCGTCGTCGCCACGCGCCCCGGCCACGCCGCGAACGCGCGCTTCCTCCGCCGCGCGATCGACGACGGCGTCCTCGCGTCGATGTGACTCGCTTCCCCGGGCCGCGTCACTCGTCGACGATGACGAGCGGCAGGTAGTGCGGCGAGAAGTCCGTCGACGTCGGCGCATCCCACGTGATGGCCATCAGGTGGAACCCGGCGCCGCCCTTCTCGCTCACCGTCACGGTGACGTTCGCCTTGTCGCCGTTCTGGCCGGTGGTCTGGTCGATCGTGACCGTCGCCTTGCCGTTGCCGAGCGACCCGCCCATGCTGTTGTCGAGCGACGCCGGAAAGTCGTACGCGATCTTCCACGGCGGGGCGCTGGCGTCGCTGTAGTAGCCGACCGTGAACGTGAGCGCCTGCCCGAGCGTGGCCTTGAAGCCCTTGGTGCTCGCCGACCCCAGCCCGATCGCCGACGCGTTGACCGTCACCGTCGACTCCTCGGCCGGGAAGAGCGTCATCCCGTAGTACGGCGCCGCCGGCGCCGGCGCGCATGGATCGTGGCCCGCCGTCGCCGCCGAGTTCGACCACGAGAGCTGCACCCAGTAGGGGAAGCTCCCCGACTCTTGCACGTACGAGTCC
>JBEKGQ010000856.1:0-3281 GCA_050012715.1 Polyangiaceae bacterium | reverse complement strand
TCCCCGAACCCGAAAGCAACGAGCGCCTTGCGCAGACGGCGCGAGTTAGCCAGCGTCGGCTCGACGAAGACGTCGAGATCCTCGGTCAGCCTTGGCTGTCCGTGCCCTGCGACGGCGTGTCCTCCCACCAGGACGAACCTCACGCGATGCGAGATCAGCAACGACAAGAACTCGGTCCAGTCGCGATTCAGCTCGATCTTCACCGAACCACTCCCTCCGAAGCCGCTCGACGCCCGAGATGCGCTCTTCGAACGACATGGCGGCCACGTCGTCCCGGTCCATCTCGCGGGCCTCGGCGAAGCTCTTCGCCACTCGCAGGATGCGCTTGATCACGACGGCCAGAGAGTACCATGGGCGGCGCGCGTCACGCTCCCGTCGAAGGGCCCTGGCTATCTCCGCCTCACCAGGCGACCCGCTCGGGCACCGACTCGCCGATCACCTCGGCCGCGGAGGACGCGGTCACGGCGCGCGTGCTCGTGCGCCTTCGCGATCCGTGGTCGCGTGAACCGCAGGCCACAGTCGAGCCGTTTTGCGCGCGCCCTCCGCGTCGCAGCGGAGCGAACGGACGGCACGTCGCTTGATAGGGCGACCTCCGTGGCGCGAGCTTTTTCGTTGCGATCGTGGCGATGGGCGCTCCTTCTCTCGATCGTGTCGTCGGCGGCGAGCTGCTCCAGTGCCGGGAGCTGCGATCCCAACTTGTGCGCCGACGACGCGGGCTCCGACGACCCCGTCTACCGCTGCGAGGACAACGCCGTCGTCGAGACCGTCACGACTTGCTTCATCTCGCCGCCACCGGTGACGAACACCGTGCACACGTATCCCTGCGACCCGGGCAACGAATGCATCGAGCCATCTCCCGGGCAGGCGAGCTGCGGCGTTCGCTGCATCGCGGGTGGGTACTGCTTGCAAGGAACGGTCTGCAACGGAGAAGATCCGGACGGGGAGCCGATCTGCGTCGTTCCCCAGCCACCTCCGCCCGATGCGTCCACCGCGGAGGACGCCGGGCTCGATGCCGACGGCGGCTTCGTGCCGGACGCCGGGAGCGTGACCGCGCTCGACGCGACGCCCGAGGCCGAGGGGGACTGACGGCTTCGCGAGCCGGCCCATCTCGCTCCACACACCAGCACGGCCTCGATCCCACGCCCGGACAGCCCGGGTCGCACCCGACGGGGGAGGCGTGGGCGCGCTCCGTTAGCCGATCACCTCGGCCGCAGAGGAGGCCGTCACGGCGCGCGCGAGCCATGCGTCGAGCCGTGCGAGCTCGGTGCACGCCGTGATGCGGACGCGGACCTCGTCCGGCACGTCCAGGCCGCGGGCGGCGAGCACCGCGAAGATCGCGTGAGCGCCGCCCTCGGCGCGGCCCTCCGCCTTACCCTCTGCGATTCCCTCCGCCTTGCCCTCCGCCTTCCCCTGCGCCACGTACCGCCGGGCAAAGTCGCTCTGATACTCGTAGTTCCCGCTCGCCATGAGTGCCTCCAGAATAGCACGCGCGGCCTCGTCGACCGACGCGAGGACCAGATCCGCATAGAGCCGGGAGCGCTCGTCATCGAGGTCGCGCGCCGCGGCGAGCGCGGCTTCGGCGACGTCGAGCGCGTCTTCCCCGTGGCCGTGCAGCATGACCGAGAGCACCGCCAGCTCGGGCGACCGCTCCGCCGCGGACACCTCGCGAACCACGGGGACCGCCTGCGGGCCCAGCACGAGGGGGACGAGGACCCAGCCGGGATGGCCGGTGTCGATCGGCGTCGCCGCCCACCCCGCGATGGCCGAATCGGACGTCACGACCAGCAGCGCCACATCGCAGCGGAGCCTCGCCCGCAGGCTCGCCAGATACACCGGCCACGACCAGCGTTTGTCCGCGTCGCGTCCGAGCTGCGCCTCCACGACGAGCGCCGCCGCGGGCGCCCCGCCGTCTGCGCCCTCGAGCAGCAGGACGAGGTCGGCGCGGTACTCGGTCGGGACGATCTCCGTCAGCGTGGCGTCGCCGACGCGCACGTGGTCGAACGCCGGCACGGGCGCATGCAGTACGTCACGGAGCAGCTCCGGGGCGAGCGTCGGGCGGTTGCGAAAGAGCTGCAACAGCGCGTCGTGGGTGAGCGACGGCATCGGTCTCCTGTCGCTTCCCCGTCGGACGGGAGCCCCGCTCGGTTGCGTAGAAACGCGTGGAGCGCTGGCCTCACCTCGGGGTCGAGCCTCGACGTGAAGATCGAAGGGCAGAGCGACTGGGAGATCACCGCCGTGTCCAACTTCGTGGCCGGGTCCTACCTCGAGGCCGGAACCACGTACACGTCCACGCCGGGCAACAACCTGCCGTACCTCCAGTACATGGCCAACGGGGCCGGATGCGCCGCGCTGCCCAAGGGCAGCTTCACCATCGTCGACATGACCAGCACCGGCGGCGACGAGGCGACGATCGGCCAGCTGCTCCTGTGGTTCGACGTGACGTGCAACGACGCCGGCGTCAGCGGGTGCGTGAGCTACGGGATGTGACCTACCAACGACGTCACGGGCGCGAACAGCGGCTCGATTTAGCCGCAGTCGTCTTCCACCAGATAGAGGTCCCCGCCCCGCCTCGCCTCGTCGACCGGGTCCGGCCGCGGTGACTCCTCGAGCCCGGCGCGCATGGGAAGCCAGCGAAGGCTGCCGTGGCGTCGGGAGTCGATGACGACCGGATACCAGTCGCCGTAGGCGCGATGGGCGGCGATGGCGCTCTTGATGGCCGAGTAGCCGTGCACGATCTCGCACATTTCCGCGAAGGGGAAGTCGATGGCCGACGCGCGCTCCCCGGACGACGGGCTGTCGTAATACCAGAGGAAGCCCTCGGCGAGACGGTGATGGGCGCCCCCGCCCCACACGGCGCGCGTCATCCGCTCCGTCCGCAGCGCGAACAGGCGATCCGCGGCCTCCGCGGCCGAGCACTCGGTCTCCGGTGCCGTCGTGAAGGCGGCATGGACGACGGCCCCCCGCGCGGACTGCCAGTACACCGTGGTCCGCCCGCCGCGTCGCGCGTGCTCCTGCCGCACCGGCTCGAAGACGACGGACGGCGATTCGAGCACCAGCGACCGAGCGACGCCGGTCTTGCCGACGGGCGCCTCGTGCACGCGTGCGACGTGCAGAGACACCAGGTCGTCGGTGCGCACGATGACGTGCAGCCGGTGACGCCCCGGCGGCACCTGCAACGCGTGCCGCACGCCGAGCACGTTCTGGTAGTGGTGGGCGGCGCAGGCGCGAGATTATTTGACGAGATGGGATTAGAGTTTTGTAGGGATATAGTTTTTTTGTAC
>JBEKGQ010000855.1:0-3281 GCA_050012715.1 Polyangiaceae bacterium | reverse complement strand
CCCGAAGCAAAAGTCGCCGGGCGACGCCTGGGGCAGCTACGCCATCAACTTCACGCCCTGAGACCGAGGCGCCCTCCGGATGCTCGTCCACGTGCGCGCGCTCGCCCTCGCGGCCCTCGTGCTCGCGCCCGCGGGCTGCAGCCACGCCCCGCTCGACGCGACACCGGAGGGGGCGGTGCGCCTCTTTCTCGACGACATGGAAGCCGCGAGCGACGACCCGCGTGTGATGAAGCGCGCCTACGAGCTGCTGGGTCCGGCGGCGCGGGCCAACCTCGAGGAGCGCGCCCACCGCACGAGCCTCCTGCAGGGACGGCAGGTCGCGCCCTGGGAGATGCTCGCCGCCGGGCAGTTCGGACTGACCTTCCGGCCGAAGACGATGAAGGCGATGCGGGTGGGCGACCGCGCCACGGTCGAGGTCCTCGGGGCCGACGCGGTGAACGAGCACGCCAGCGTCGTGTGCGTGCACGAGGCCGGCGGCTGGCGGGTGGAGCCCGGCCTGCCGGAGCCGTGACTCTTTCCGAGCACCGTGGATCGGAAGTTCCACCATCGGGCTTCTCCCCAGGCTGTGGACGGGGAGGGGGGAGAACGCGCGGAGAACGCAACTGTCCGTCCTGCCTGCGCTATCTGAGCCTCCCGCCCTGCCGGATGCGTGGCCCTCCTCTTGCTCAGAGGGTGCCTCGTGCGCGGCCTCCAGTGGTGGACCTCGGGCTCTCTGCCCCTCGGCGATCCCGACGGGATGGTCTGGACGAACGTCCGGACGCTCCGGCGCGTACGGGCGCTGCGTCGGATCAAGGTGGCGCTCGCGGTCGTGCTCGCCGCGGCCCTGGGCGCGGTCGTCTTGGTCGCCATCGCCGAGGTTCGCGCCCCGCCCCCTCCGGCCGTGCGCCTGACGAGCGGTTGACCGGCGAGCGAAGGGAGCATCCCCCGGAAAAAACCGCCCGAGGGTCTCGCTGAGGATTTGCCCCGAGGCCCGAAGCAGGCATAGAGCTGGGCGCATGCTGCCCAGGTCGCCTGTCCGCCCCGCCATCGCCTGCGCCGTCCTCGCGCTCGCCTCCACGTCGGCCGTCTGCGCTGCGGCGAGCCCGCCGCCGCCCGTCCCGCCGGTGGCCGAGATCCCCGTCGCGCCGATCCCCGCGCCGAAGAAGCGGCCGGCGCCGCCGGCGGCCGAGACGACCCCGCAGACGACGGTGACGACGACGACCACGACGACCACGGTGCCTTCGCTGGCGGCGCTGACCGTCGAGCCGACCCACGTGGGCGCGACGGAGCTCATGCCGGCGGCGCCCACGGTCCTGTCGGCGCCGCCCCACGTCGTCCTCGTCGACGAGCTCCCGTTCAAGGCCACGAAGACGCACGCGCGGGAGCTGCCCGAGCACGCGCACCACGGCAAGAAGAAGGGGCGCCACGGCCGGCCGTTCCACCCCGCCCCCGGGATCGTCGTGGACATCAACGACGCGACGGGGGGCGTCAGCGCGGCCGACCTGCAGCGCACGGGGCGGAACGTCGGCTACTGGCCCTTCCGCCACTGTTACGAGGAAGGGCTCCGTCGCGACCAGCACATGGGCGGCAAGGTCGACATGGACCTCGCCGTCGCCCCCGGGGGCGGCGTCGACCGCGCGAGCATCCTCGGCGCGACCCTGCACGACGAGAGCGTCGTCCTCTGCGTCGCGCGCGAGGCGTCGCATCTGGCGCTGACGTCGGGGGAGGCCGCCACGACCGCGAAGATGCAGCTGACGCTCTCGACGGGCGACGAGCCCGTGCCCGAGCCGCACCCGGTGCCGCACGCCGACGAGCTGCGGGACGCCCTGCGGGCCTCGTGGCCGGCGGTGAAGCAGTGCTACGCGGGGGGGCTCTCGAAGCACACGGACGACGGCGGGCGGCTCGAGCTCCGCTTCCACGTGAAGCCGGGCGGCGAGGTCGCCGAGGTCTCCGAGGGGGACACGCGCTTCGGCGACGTCGAGGTCACCCGGTGCATCCTCGGCGTCTACCGCGGGGCCAAGCTCGGGGGCGCCGCCGCTGTCTCGCACGCCTCGCACGAAGCGAGCTTCGTCTACGCGATGCACCTCGAGGCGCGCCCCGAGCAGGGCGGCAAGTAGGCTCGCTTTCCTCCGGTCGTTCGCCCCGTCGGGCGCTCAGGTGCCGGTCGGGGCGGCGGGAGCGACGGGCGCCGGCGCGGCGGGAAGCTCGGTCGACGCGGGAGGCGTCGGTACGTCCTCGCAGCAGCGGAAGCCGATCTGGTAGCCGGTGTGCCACTGGTTGTGGTCGGTCGTCATCGGCCGGCACCGGTCGCGGACCGGTCCCCAGTAGCCGCCCTTCAGGCCGCTGACGTAGGGCTTCTCCTTCTCCTTGCCCTTCTCGTTCGCGACCCACTCGTCGACGTTCCCGGTCATGTCGTGGACGCCGTACGGGCTCACGCACGACTCGCGCGCGCCGCTCGGATCGCGCTGGTCGAGGCGCGCGATCTCCTCGGGGCGCGTCCGGAGGTTCGCCCACTTGCTGTCGTCGGGCATGATGTACGGCTTGTCGATGTTGCACGCCTCGGCGTTGCGCACGTAGCCGTAAGGGTAGGGGAGGCGCTCTTGCCCCTCGCACGCCAGCGTCCACTCGCTGTCGCCGCAGAGCCGCTTCTTCGCCCCCTCGCACTTGGCCTTCGCTTCGTTCCAGTCCATCGCCACGTCGGGCTTCACGCCGGGCTGGTTGGGCCACTCGTAGCGGTCGATGCAGAAGCGCTTCTGCACGGGGGCCCCGAGGCAGCGCCCGGTCGGGGCGAACTCGGCGCAGCGATCGCGCTCGGGGTGCTTGGGATCGACCTGGCGCGTGCAGAACTGCTCGACGACGGGGCAGTATTCGCCTTCGACCTCGACCATGCCGGCCGGACAGCTGGGGGTGACGTCCTCCGGTGGCGTCGACGAGAGCTTGGCTCCGGCGCTCGACGGAAAGTCCGTGCCCTCCTTGGGCTTCGCCTCGGATGGCGAGCTCGCGAAGGAGGCGATGGCGGCCCCGGCGAAGAGGACGCTGACGAAGAGGCGTTGCATGCTCGAAGTTCCCCCGGATCGGATCGTAGAAAGAGCGGCCGTCGCGGGTCACGTTTCCGGTGCCCCGTTCCTGCCGCGCCACGCTCCTACGGCGATCGCGAGGGAGAACTTCCCCATCGCGGGCCCTTCCCGCATGTCGCCTGGACGGGTGACAGGTATCAGCGGCAGGCGAGGGCCGCCCGGCGGGTGCGCGCCCGCTCCGCCGTGGCGGATCGCGGTCTGGCGTGGCCCCAGCGATCGACCACC
>JBEKGQ010000854.1:0-3293 GCA_050012715.1 Polyangiaceae bacterium | reverse complement strand
GGGTGAAGGGCTGGATCGGGATCTGCACCGCGGACGCGAAGGCCCCCTCCCCGGTGACGATGTCGATGTGGAGATCGTCGAGCGCGGGGTAGAGGCTCTCCTCGACGACCGGGTTCAGGCGGTGGATCTCGTCGACGAAGAGGATGTCGTTCTTCTGGAGCTTCGTCGTCAGGAGCGCGGCGAGGGAGCCTTTGTGCTCGATGACCGGTCCGCTCGTCGAGGCCAGCCCGACGCCCATCTCGTTGGCGAGGATGTGGGCCAGCGTGGTCTTGCCCAGGCCGGGGGGACCCGAGAGGAGGATGTGATCGAGCGGCTCGCCGCGCTGCTTGGCGGCGGCGACGAACACCTTGAGGTTCTCGGTGTGCTTCTTCTGCCCGACGTAGTCCTCGAAGGACTTCGGCCGCAGGGTCCGGTCGAAGTGCGCGTCGTCGCCGTGCGAGCCGCCGTCGAGATCGCGCGTCGCGGCGCCGGCATCGGGAGGGGGGCGCTTCGCCATCGCCCGCGCACGTTAGCGCAGTCCTCTCACAGCTTCGCGAGGTAGTCGCCGATTTCGGGCAGCGGGAGCACCTGGCTCGCGACGCCGGCGCGCACGGCGGCGCCGGGCATGCCGTTGACGACCGCCGTCTCCTGCGACTCGGCGATGATGAGGCCCCCGGCGTCGCGGATGGCCTTGGCCCCCTCGACGCCGTCGTCCCCCATCCCGGTCAGGATGACGCCGACGCAGTGCGGGCCCAGGGCGGCCACGCTCTTGAACAGCTTGTCGGCGCTGGGAACGTAGCGGTCGTGGCTCGCGGCGGGCCCGACGAGGAGCTTCAGCTCGATGCCGTCGCGCACGAGCTCCATGCACTTGCGGCCCGGGCACACGAAGCCGGTAGCCATCGCGACCAGGTCCCCATCGGCCGCCTCTGCCGTCTTCACCGGGCCGCGCTTGTCGAGGCGCTCGGCGAAGGTGCGCGTGAACTTGTCCGGCATGTGCTGCGCGACCACGAACGCCGCGGGCGTCGTCGCCGGCAGCTTGCCGAAGACGTGCAGGAGCGCGCTGGGCCCACCCGTCGAGCTCGCGATGGCGACGACTTTGCGCGGGGCGCGGTAGGTGCGCGCCGTCACCGTCGACGGCTCGTCCCAGGAGGCGGGCGACCCGTCGGGCATGAAGGCCCCGCTGTTCTGCCGGCGGATGAGCGACGTCGGCACGAACGACGGCCGGAGGGCGCGCACGAGCAGCACCTTCGACAGGATCTCCTCGCGCACGTCGGTCGCCTCGGGGCCGAGCCGCTCCGGCTTCGGCACGAAGTCGAGGGCGCCGAGCTCCAGCGCCTTGAAGACGTTCTCGCGCTGCGAGTAGCTGCTGATGACGATGACCGGCGTCGGCGCCTTGGCCATGAGGATGCGCAGGAACGTGAAGCCATCCATCCGCGGCATCTCGAGGTCGAGCGTCACCACGTCCGGCTTCAGCGCCGTCACGAGCTTGAGCGCCTCCTCGCCGTCGGCGGCCTTGCCGACCACCTCGACCTCCGGATGCGTCGCGAAGACGTCGGCGATGTTGCGCCGGTTGTACGCCGAGTCGTCCACGACCAGCAGTCGTATCGGTCGGGCGGCTTCGACTTGCTTGCTCACGGTCTCAGGGATCTGGCGTGGGGACTCGGGCGCTCGGGGGCTTTCGATACACCAGGTCGTCTCTCAGATGTAATAGCTCAAACGCGGTCGAAACGTTCAGCAGTGACTCGGAGTGGCCAAGGAGGAGCACCCCACCTGGGTTCAGGCGGTCGTAGAGGACCTCGATCGCGGTCTTCCGGGCCCGGGCGTCGAAGTAGATGAGCACGTTGCGGCAAAAGATGGCGTCCGCCTTGCCGAAGACCCGCGAGCGATCGTCGTCGAGGAGGTTCATCTGCCCGAAGTGGCACATCGAGCGGATGGTGTCCGACACGTGCCAACCGTCGGGCCGCTCCTGAAAGAAGCTCCGCCGCACCTCGTCGCTCGTCACGCGGAACGAGCTCTCGGCGTAGACGCCTCGACGCGCCGCGGCGACGCACCGGCGAGCGATGTCGGAGCCATACACGCGGAGGTCCCACGGCGTGGCGCCCGGATCGTCGTTCGCGAACAGGATCGACGTCTTGAGGAGGACCCCGATGGTGTACGCCTCCTCCCCCGTGGAGCAGCCGGCGCTCCAGACGGCGAGGCGGCGGCGTGCCCGTGCGAGCTGGAGGAGCATCGGGAGGACCTCGTTCTGGAAGGCCCGGAGCTGCCGCTCCTCGCGGAAGAAGTACGTCTCGTTCGTGGTCAGAAGATCGATGGCCTCGTCCCACTCGGCCTCGGCCTGCGTGCCGAAGCGGAGGTAGTGGTGGTACTCGGCGAAGCTCGGCAGCTTCAGGATGGTGAGGCGCTCGCGCAGCCGACGCTCGACGGAGAACCGGGACTCGGGCCCGAAGTGAAGCCCGGTCCGGGCGGCGAAGAGGTCTCGGAGTAGGCGGAACTCGTCCGGCTTGAGGGTCACCGCGTCCCCGAAGAGCGGCGTGCGTCCCACTCAGTCGCTCCGCTCGGGGGCGCGGGCCGTCTCGGAGGGAGGCCTCACGCTGACGGCGTCCGCGATCGCGGCGCGCACCATCGGGTCCTTCTCGCGCTCGTAGCGGGCGCGGAGCAGCGCCTGCGCGGCGGGGTTCTTGTCCTGCCCGAGGAGCTCGGCGGCCACGCGGCGCACCTCCCACGAGGCGTGATCGAGGCACAGGCCGAGGCGGGCCATGACGCGCGCACCGGGGCGCGCGCCGACGAGGGAGAGGGCCAGCTTGACGACCTCGGCGTCGGGGTGATCGAGCGCGGCGAAGAGCGCGTCCTCGCAGGCCGGGGCGAGGCTCGAGACGGTACGCGGCGAGGCCAGCTGGCCGACCGCCTCGACGGCGGCGCACGCGATGGCGGCGTCGGCGTGGGTCACGAGCGGGCTGGCGGCGGCGAGGGCCCGCTCGGCGTCGGCCTCGCCGAGGGCGCGGAGGGCGGTGGCGATGAGGACGGGATCGCGCGTGTGCGCGACGAGGCGAGCGAGCGGCTCGGGGCGCTGCAGGCGGCCGAGGGCGCGCACGGCGCTGAGCTTCACGTCGTGCTCCTCGTCGGCCAGCGCGAACTCGACCGCGTCGGCGGCGACCTCGCCGCCCGAGCGAGCGAGGGCGTCGATGGCGGCGCGCCGCACGCGCGAGTCGTCGTGGGCCATCGCGCGCTGGAGGAGCTGCACGTCCTCCGGCGCGAGCGGCTGCGTGGACGCGATGGCGCCGAGGAGGATGCAGCCGAGCGCGAGCGGGTCCTGG
>JBEKGQ010000853.1:0-3294 GCA_050012715.1 Polyangiaceae bacterium | reverse complement strand
CCTCAAGTCCCGCGAGGCGCGGGCGACGGTGGAGGACGCGTTCGTGTCCATGGTGAGGGCCGACGCATGAGCCGGCGGGGGAGGCCAGGTTGAAGCTGCGCGCGCTCTCGGTGGCCCGCAAGGAGCTGCTCCAGCTACGGCGCGATCGCCTCACGCTCGCGATGATGGCGGTGATGCCCGTCGTGATGCTCCTGCTCTTCGGCTACGCCATCAACACCGACGTCCGGCACATCCCGACCCTCGTCGACGACCAGGACCAGACCGCCGAGTCGCGCGACCTGGCGCGGCGGCTCGAGGCCACCGGCTTCTACGACGTCGTCGGGGTCGTCCACGGCTACGACGACATCGAGCGCGCGCTGCGCCAGGGCGAGGCACGCGTCGCCCTCGTCATTCCCCCACGCTTCGCGGCCGACATCGCGGCGGGCGTGACGGTGCGGGTGCAGCTCGTGGTCGACGGCTCCGACCCGACGATCGTCGGCAGCGCCGAGAACACCGCCTCGGGGCTCGTCGCGGCGCGGTCGGCCGAGCTCGGCGTGCAGCACCTGACGCGCATCGGCGGCCACGCCGTCCCGGACGCGCTCGATCTCTCGCCCGACATTCTCTACAACCCCGACCAGCGGACGGCGGTCTACATCGTCCCCGGCCTCATCGGCGTCATCCTCACCATGACCATGGTCATGATCACCGCCATGGCGATGGCCCGCGAGCGCGAGCGCGGCACGCTCGAGCAGCTCGTCGTCTCCCCGGTGAAGCCGGTCGAGCTCGTGGTCGGCAAGATCGTCCCCTACGTCACGATCGGCTACGTGCAGATGGCGCTCATCCTCGGCTTCGCGCGCGTCGTCTTCGACGTCCCCGTCCGAGGCTCGGTGATCCTCCTCTTCGCGCTGGCGTTCCTCTTCATCAGCGCGAACCTCGCCATCGGGCTCTTCTTCTCGACGCTCGCCGCCACGCAGCAGCAGGCGATGCAGATGTCCTTCTTCTTCCTCTTGCCGAACATCCTCCTCAGCGGGTTCATGTTCCCGTTCGAGGCCATGCCGCGCCCGGCGCAGTACCTCGCGCAGGCGCTCCCGCTGACGCACTTTCTCCGCATCGTGCGCGGCATCGTCCTCAAGGGAAGCACGTTCGACGAGCTCCGCCCCGAGCTCGCCTGGCTCACCGGGCTCCTCGTCGCGCTCGTCGCGTTCTCGTCGCTCCGGTTCCGGAAGAAGCTCCTCTAGGCGGTGTGAGTCACACCGCACAGACTCCCGAAGGTCGTCAAGATGGCCCGCCCCCGCACCGACATCCAGCCGCGCATCGTGCGCGCGGCGCGTGCGCGCTTCCTCGCCGAGGGCGTCGACGGGGCATCGCTGCGGACCATCGCCTCGGATGCCGGGACGAACATCGGGATGGTCTTCTACTACTTCCCGACGAAGGACGACCTCTTCCTGGCCGTCGTCGAGGAGGTGTACGCGCGGCTCCTCGACGACCTCGCGAAGGCGCTCGCCGGCAGCGACCCTCTCCGCGACCGGCTCGAGCGCGTCTTCACGCGCCTCGGCATGGCGAGCGACGAGGAGCTCGCCGTGGTGCGCCTCGTCGTGCGCGAGGTGCTGCTCTCGTCGGAGCGGTTCGCCCGCGTCTTCACCCGGGTGCAGCGCGGGCACGTGGCCCTCTTCCTGGCGACGCTGGCCGAGGGGGTGCAGTCGGGCGTCCTCGACGCGACGATCCCGCCGCCGCTCTTGCTGCTCGCGACGTTCGGCCTCGGAGGCCTACCGCAGCTCATTCGCCGCGCCGCGGGCGACCGCCCGCCGTTCTCGATGCTGCCCGAGCCGGCGAAGCTCGCGGAGGCGTCGGTCGAGCTCCTGCTCCGCGCCGTGGGGGCGCCCGGGAAGAAGCCCCCTAGCCGAAGCTCACCGCGGAGACGGCGACGCCCATGACCTCGTCCGAGAAGCTCGCCCGCCCCCGGTCGTCGCCCGCCGCTCCCGCCGCGACCATCAGCGGCAAGAGGTGCTCCTCCCGCGGGTGACACTCGCGCGCCGAAGGGGCCTTCGTCCACGCCGCGAGGGCCGCGTCACGCCTCGACGGCTCCTCGGCGACCACGCCGGTGAGCCACCGGTCGAACCGCCGCGAGGCGTCGCGCGACGCGGCGGCGTTAAAGCCGCGCATGTTGTGGTAGCTCATGCCGCTCCCGACGAGGAGGACGCCCTCGTCCCGCAGCGGCGCGAGCGCGCGGCCCATCGCGAGGTGCTGCGCCGGATCGAGCCCCTCCCGCAGCGAGAGCTGCACCGTCGGCACCTGGGCCTCCGGGAACGAGAGCTTCAGCGGCACGAACACGCCGTGGTCGAGGCCGCGCGCCGCGTCTTCCGCCGACTCGAACCCGGCGCCGGAGAGGAGCTTGCGCACGCGCCCCGCCAGCTCGGGCGATCCGGGCGCGGGCCACTTCAGCTCGTACGTGTGCGGGGGGAACCCGTAGTAGTCGTAGAGGAGCGGGGGCGCGGCCGACGTGGTGACCGTCGGCACCGGCATCTCCCAGTGCGCCGACACGACCAGCAGCGCGCGCGGTCGCTCCGGGAGCGTCCCCTCCAGGCCACGCAGCCAGGCCGCCATCCGGTCCCACGTGTCGGGCGGCCCCATCGTCCAGTCCATGTAGAAGCACGGGCCGCCGCCGTGCGGGATGTAGAGCGAGGGGAGTCGCATGAGGGGTGCCTGGGATCTGTAAGGCGCGGCGCGGCGCGTGCAAGAGGGGCTCGCCGCGGGCCGTGGCCGGCGATACATCATGCCTCTGCCATGGATGCGCTCCTCAGCCTCGCCGGGACCGACGTCACGAGCGAGGCGGTCGGCATCCCGCTCGCGATCCTCCTCCTCGCCCTCGCGATGGTCCTGCTCCCGGCCGGCGAGCGGCGGCGCGCGCGTCAGGGGGCGATCCTCCTCGGCCTCTCGCTCCTGTGCGGGCTGGCGCGGTTCGTCTTTCCGGTGGCCGCGTCCGTCCGCAAGCCGCTCCTCTTCGCGGCCACGTTCTTCCTCCTCGCCTCCATCGGGCGCAGCCTCGTGCTGCTCCTCGTCGACGTCCTGCTCGAGCGGCGCACCGCGCGCCCCGCGCCGAAGATCTTCCGCGACGTCTCGACCGGCATCGCGTACCTCGCGGTCGCGCTCGTCGCCCTGCACGCCGCCGGCGTCGAGCCGGGCTCGCTCCTGACCACCTCGGCGCTGCTCACCGCCGTCATCGGGCTCGCGCTCCAGGACACCCTGGGAAACCTCGTCTCGGGGCTCGCGCTCCAGATGCAGCGGCCCTTCGACGTCGGCGACTGGATCGAGGTC
>JBEKGQ010000852.1:0-3294 GCA_050012715.1 Polyangiaceae bacterium | reverse complement strand
CGCTACTCGCTGTCGTCGTTCGACGGCTCCGTGGTCGCCCTGCCCGGCGCGTGGATCGCCTACAAGCCCATCGAGGAGCTCCGCTTCGGCCTCGGGATGATGGCCCTCCTCGGCTGGATCCAGACGGGGCTCACCTTCAGCGCCTGCCCCGAGGACCGCCTGCTCTGCGCGCCGGAGCAACCCGAGTACGACGCGCAGGCCCAACTTCGCGTGGGCCCCATCTTCGCGCCGACGCTCGACGCGGGCGTCACGTGGGTCCCTTCGAAGTACGTCCGCCTCGGTGCCAGCGGTCAGCTCCCGATGGTGATCAACTCGGAGGCGACCTTCAAGGTGCGCCTGCCGACCGCAGCCGAGTTCGACAACGCCTCGATGGACGGGGACAAGGCGCACGTGCGGATCGTCCTCCCGGCGATCGCGCGCGCGGGGGTCGAGGTGCGCCCGGTCGACGGACTCCGCGTCGAGGCGGCATGGGTGCACGAGTTCTGGTCGGGGCAGCAGACCGTCCAGGCCGTGCCGGAGGGCATCTCGATCGACGGCGTGACCGGCCTCCCGTCGAAGCTCGCCGTGCCGCCCATCACGATCCCGCGCGACTTCCAGGACTCGGATTCGTTCCGGCTCGGCGGCGAGTACCACTTCGTGGCGGGCGGCACGGGCTTCGACGCGCGCGCCGGGGTCGCCTACGAGACGACCGCCATCCCGACGAACTACGTGTCGCTGTCGTCGCTCGACTTCAACAAGTGGATCCTCTCCTTCGGCGGCAGCGTCTACCTCGGCAAGCACTGGCGCCTCGACGCCGTCCTCGCCCACGTCTTCGTCCAGCCGCTCAGCGTCGACCCGAACACGGCGCAGATCGCGACCGTCAACCCGCTGCCGGGGAACGCGCCGCCGCAGTACGTCAACGGCGGCCAGTACGACGTCTCGTCGAACCTGATCGGCGTCGGGATGAACTACCGATTCTGAGCGCGCCCGCTGAGCGTGCGCGCTCCAAGTCTTCAGCCCCGCTTCGCATGGCTTCGGAGCTGAGCTGAGCCGCGCTACCGCGCGTCGTCGCCGCACCGGGCGGTGAGCCGCAGGATCCACTCCCGTCGACCGCCGGAGCTGCCGGCGAACGGCGACTCCGGGGCGTCGATGCTCTCGCGCACGTGGGTCAGGGCCGCGCGATCGGCGAGCGCGCAGGCGCAGACGGCCCGCTGGCGAAGGAGCTCGCGACCGATGCGCCTCGACGGCACGCCCGCCTCGAGGGCGCGGTCGAGCCACGTCGCGGCGCGGGCATACTGATCGTGGAGCGTGAGGTTCTTCCCGACGAGATACCCCGCCAGCGGCTCGTGCGTCTCCTCGGCCCACTCGCCGAGGGCGAGCGCGCCCAGCCAGCTGTCGACGGGTCGACCCGGCTCGCTGATGAGCAGATCCACGATCGCCCGGCGGGCGGGCGGGTTGTCGACGTTGAGGGCCTTCACCTCGAGCGTCCGCGCCATGTCCTCGTCGAGCGTCTGCGCCGCGAGGGCGCGGTACGCCTCGGCCGCGCGCTCTCCTCGCCCGCGGACGAGATCGTCGTCCGCCAGCGCCTCCGTCGCGCGGTCGCGCCAGGTGCGGGGCGTCTTCTCGTCCGCGGCCAGGCTCGCGAGGTCGGCCCTCCCCTGCGGCTGGTCGGTGTGGCTCATGTCGACCCGCGCCCGGTCGAGGCGCGCGTGCCAGTCGTGCGGGTCGCGCGCCAGGGCCGCGTCGTACAGGGCAACCGCCCTCGCGTACCGGTGCTCGTCGCGGCACTGATCCGCCCGGCGGTCGAGCGCGTCGACCACGTGGGGGCAGGTCCTCGCCCAGACGCTCGGGCGCTCGAACTTGGCCTTCGCGTAGCTCACCGCCTCCGCCGGCATGGTGAGCGCGCGCAGGGCGGCGCGGAAGTGCTCGTCGAGCGAAGCCCAGCTCTCGCCGGTGAGGTCCTCGATCGAGCCCCCCGCGTACCAGGACCGCAGCACGTTCGCGCCCCAGCGGTCGAGCACCCACGTCACGAACGCCCCCGCGACGGTGTAGCTCTTCGCGCTGTTCTCGCCGAGAAAGCTCAGCGAGAAGAGCTCGCGGATCGACGGGAGCGTGTCGAGGTCGAGCATGGCCCTCGCCCACTGCTCGTCGGTCAGCTCGTCGTCGTCCGGCGACGTCGCCACCGCCGTCCCTTCGATGAGGCCCGGGTTCGGCAGGAGCCCGCCGAGACCGCCCGCGATGCGGAACGGTCCGTGGCCGAAGCTGCCCGAGACGACGTGGGCGACCTCGTGGCCGAGGATGGGGTGCGGAAAGCCGGACATCTGCACGTAGACCTCGCGGCGCCAGGGCTTGGCGATCGACGTATCCGCCGCCCCCATCAGGCGGCGCTTCTCGTCGGCGTTCGCGAACACGAACGCGGTGAGCCGCCCGTCGAGGCGCGCGCCGAGGCGCTGCTCGTCGGCCGCCACCTCCTGGTCGCAGTCGCGCACGAGCAGCGCGACCTGGTCGGCCAGGAGCGTGTCCGGATACGCGACGTCGCATCGCGCGCCGCTCGCGCGCCCGCCGAGGGCCGCCGCGATCGTGCCCGCGGTCTGCCAGTGCCCGAGCGCGGGCCCCTCCGCGCAGAGGGCCACGCTCGCCGCGAGCGCCGCCACGCCGAGGGCCAGCCGGGCCATCGCCGCCGCGTCGCCGCGGAGGGGGCGGAGCGCCAGCTTCCCCTCCGTCGTGCGGAGCAGCACGGAGGCGACGAGCGCCCCGCCCGTGAGCGTGGCGAGGGTGCCGGCGCGGTACGTCCAGAGCTCGGTCCGTACGTCGACGATCGTGTCGTAGAGGGCGCCGCTGAAGTACCCGAAGAACGGATCGTAGCCGAAGACCATCGGCGACCCGTAGAAGCGCACGACGCTCACGACGACGCCGGCGAGCGGCCCGGCTAGCCCGAGGAGGACGCACCACAGGCGCCGGCGCTTGCGACCGCGGCACGATTCGGCGACGACCGCGCCCCACAGCCCGCCCAGCGCCGCGCCGAAGCCCGCCGTC
The DNA here is from genome assembly GCA_050012715.1 of Polyangiaceae bacterium. GTDB lineage: Bacteria > Myxococcota_A > Polyangia > Polyangiales > Polyangiaceae > Palsa-1150. The sequence goes on along the minus strand of JBEKGQ010000852.1, from coordinate 279 downwards.
AGCACGAAGAGGAGCGCCCCTCCCCAGAAGTCGCACGTCCCCACGCGGAGCCCGTGCAGCACCGCCGTCACGAACGCGAGGAGCGCGAGCAGGACCCCGGTGCCGATCCCGCGCACGACGCCCGCCAGCGGCGCGACGTCGCCGTGGCCCGACAGCTCGATCGCGGTCGCGATCGCGGCCGTCGACGGGAGCACGACGCCGCTGGCGACGCCGATCTCGTACCCGAGCCCGCCGAAGAGCGGCAGAAACCCCGCCGCCCCCAGCAGCAGGAGCACGACG
>JBEKGQ010000851.1:0-3295 GCA_050012715.1 Polyangiaceae bacterium | reverse complement strand
GAAGGCGGCGATCTCGAGCCCGAGCGCGACGAGCGCCGTCGTGCGGTAGCCGCCGCACTGCTGCCCCCGCGACTCGTCGAGGCGCAGACACCGGGTGTCGTCGTTCCAGATGGCGGCGTTGTTTGCGTACACGGTCGACGCGACCACCCCACCGAGCGCGAGCACGCCGGCGGCTCCGACCGCGACGTACCCGCCCAGGACGCCGCTCGACCGGGACTCGCTCGCCTCGCCACGCCGCTCTCCCGGAGTGGCGACCGCCGGCACCGCGCCATTTCCGGGCGCAGGGGGTAGCGCCTCCAGCGCGAACGTCTCGTGCACCTCGGCCTCGGCCGCCACGTCGACGGTGTGGTGCGCGGGCGCATAGCCGGGAGCCCGCACCACGACGTCGTGCGCGCCGGCCTTGACGTGAATTCCGTCCGAGAACGGCAGCGCGTGGACGACGACGCCGTCGACGACGACCTCGCCCTCCTTGACGTTGGCGTCCACGTAGAGGTGGCCGAGGTGGGCGCGGATCGTCGCCAGCGCCCCGGCGAGAGCGCCGCGATACTGCTCGATCCAGGGATCGCCCTCCGCACGCAGGGCCTGCTCGAGCCAGGCCTCGGCGCCGAGCCAGTCGCCCAGCGCCTGGAGGGCCAGCGCGACCTGGGCTCGCGCGCGCGGCGTCGGAGCGAGGTCGAACGCTCGCTGGAACTCGACGAGGGCCTCGCCGTTCCGGCCGAGCCGGCGAAGCTCCACGCCGCGCTGGATGTGGCTCTCGGCCTCCGGCGCCGGCTCGTCGGCACCGGCGGGACGGGGCAGACAGAGGGCGGAGACGAGGACGATCCACGCCGTCCAGCGGCGCACCGGAGAGCCGCGGGTCATGGAAGAATGGGCGCACCGTTGTCGCCGATGCGGAGCGATGCGACCGGCGCGGGCGCCGACGCCACGGCGGCGAGGACGCGAGGCGGCGGTCTCGCCGTCGAGGGACGGACGATCGTCGGTATCGGCGGCGGCGGATCCGGTGAAGCCGCCGTCGCGGAGACGAGCGGGCCGGCGTTCGTTGCCGTCGCCGCGAGGACCGCGGGGCGAGAAGCGGGCGATCCAGGGTCGGGGGCGGAGGGCTCGCCCGTCGCGCGGCTCTCGGCGTCCCGGGGCGAGGGAGGCGCCGCGTACCAGGCCCGCCAGGTGAGCGCGCTCCCCGCAACCGCGGCGCTGGCGAGGAGGACCCCAAGCGCACGAAGCGCGATGCGGCGGTGCTGCCGCGCGGCGACCTGCGTGTCGCGCGCCGTCGGTGCCATGGTCGCTGGCTCGTCGACGGCGCCGTCCGGTGGGACGTTGCGCTTCGGGCTCTCGCCGCGCGGCTCGTCGGGCGCCCCATCGTGAAGCTCCGCGCCCCACGCGAGCCGGTCCCGTTCGCGCGCGAACGGCAGGAGCGCGGCTCCGAAGGCGCGGGCCGACGGAAAGCGATCCCGCGGGTTGCGGCTCATGGCCCGCAGGACGACCTCGTCGAACCCGTCGGGGATGTCCTCCGCGCGCTGGCTCGGGGGTACCAGCGGCGCCGTCATGATGGCGACCATCAGGTCGTACACGCCGCTCGTCGCGAACGGAGACTTACCGGTCACGCACTGGTAGAGGACCACGGCGAGCGAGTACTGGTCGCTCTGGAACGACGCATCGCGCACCGAGCGCGCCTGCTCGGGAGCCATGTACGCGGCCGTTCCCACGACCCCGTCGGTCGCCGTCGCCAGTGCGCCGCCGTCGGGGTCGAGGACCTTCGAGACCCCGAAGTCGACGACCTTCGGCCAGGGCCGTCCCCCCGGCCCGTTCGAGACGAAGATGTTCGACGGCTTGAGATCGCGATGAACGACCCCGGCTTCGTGCGCCGCGGCGACCCCCGCGATCGCGGGCAGCAGCAACTCCAGCGCGGCCTCGACGCCGAGGCGCCCCTCGCGCGCCAGCAGGGCCCCGAGATCGCTCCCCTCGAGCAGCTCCATCGCCAGGTACGCGCCCGCATCTTCCGTGCCGGACGAGAGCACCTGGACCACGTGGGGATGGCGAACGCGCGCGGCCGCGCGCCCCTCGCGGAGGAACCGCTCGGCGGCTCCGGGACGCTCCGCGATGTGAGGGTGCAATCGCTTGAGCGCGACGCGATGACCGAGCCGGGTGTCGACGGCCTCGAAGATGCTCGCCATACCGCCGCTGCCGATCTGGCGGAGGACGCGGTACGGCATGGACTCGTCGCCGGCTTCAGGCTTCGCCACCGGCGACCCTCCCCATGGATCCCGGTCTACCGCCCAGCGCAAGCAGGCGCAACGTGCCAAACGAAGAGGGCCGCAAACGCGATAGAGTCCCGAGCGCGCGGATGGATACGCGAACCGTCACGGCGGCCTCGGAGCGTGACCCGGCGCTCGACGTCGTCCATCCCCAGCTGGTTCTCGTGATCGATCGGGCGCAGCCGCTCGCGGCGGGCGCACGGCACTCGCTCGCGAACATCGAGCGCGTGACGGTCGGCCGCGGTCCCCGGCGCTCCGCCGGGCGCGTGGTGGAGGACGGCCGCGCGACCTTGAAAATTCTGCTGCCCGACGAACGCGCCTCCTCGCTGCACGCGGTCCTCGAGCGGCGGGGGGCAGGCTGGCACCTCTCCGACTGCGGGTCGACCAACGGCTCGCGGGTGGGGGGACGCACGATCCGTGAGACGGAGCTCGAGGACGGGGAAGTCATCGAGATCGGGCAGACCTTCTTTCGCTACCGCGCCGCCGTATCGACGCCGTTCGACGCGGCGGGCGACGTCGACGCGGCCGACGTCCGCGGTTTGCCGCGGGCGTTCGGCACGCTCTTGCCGTGGCTCACGCGCGATCTCGAGACCCTGTCACGCGTCGCGCGTTCCGACGTCTCGGTGCTCCTTCGCGGCGAGACCGGCACGGGCAAGGAGGTCCTCGCGCGCGCGATCCATGCCGAGTCGGGGCGCAAGGGGCAGTTCGTCGCGGTCAACTGCGGCGCCTTGCCGGTAGCCCTGGTGGAGTCACTGCTGTTCGGCCACAAGCGGGGCGCCTTCTCGGGCGCGGCGCAGGACGAGCTCGGCCTCGTGCGCACGGCGGAGGGTGGCACGCTCTTCCTCGACGAGATCGGGGACCTGGGCGCGGCGGCGCAGGCGGCCGTGCTCCGGGTGCTCCAGGAGCGCGAGGTGCTCCCGCTGGGAGCGACGCGGCCGATCGCCACCGACGTGCGCATCGTGGCCGCGACGCACCGGCCCATCGAGACGCTCGCCGGCGCGGGCGAGTTCCGGCAGGATCTCCTCGCCCGCATCGGCGGCTTC
>JBEKGQ010000850.1:0-3303 GCA_050012715.1 Polyangiaceae bacterium | reverse complement strand
ATCCGCCCGATCGCGAGCCCGATCGACCCGATCGCGACCTCGATCCGCCCGATCGCGAGCCCGATCGACCCGATCGCGACCTCGATCCGCCCGATCGGCGCCTACTTCGCGTCGAGCTCCGTCGGGATGTCCGCCTTCTTCACGCACCCCCGGTCGACCAGCATCCGCAGGGCCCGGATGGCCCCCACGCGCCGCTCCCTCGGCCGCTCCGCGCCCTTCGCCAGCTCCAGCAACGCCCCGCAGCCGGCGTGCAGCTCGTCGGCGTCCTCCGGATCGGTGGCCCGGCGCGGCCTCGCCGCGAGCTCCACCGCCGAGTCGAGCGCGGCGCGCGCCTCGTCGTCCTTCCCGGTCGTCGCCACGTCGGCCAGCCAGGGGAGCTCCGAGAAGTCCCCGCAGTACTGCATCGCGCGCAGCGCCGTCATCCGCCGCGTCGCGTCGTCCGCGCGCTCCCTCAGCCCCGTGCAGCCCACGAGATCCGCGAGCCGCGCGAGGTCCTCGGGGTCCGCGTCCTTCGCGCCCGCCGCGGTCCAGAGCGAGGCCTCGCGCGCATCCATCGGCGGGACGCCCGCGTCGTCCACCGTCGCCGCGGTCGCGCCCGACGCGCCGTCTCCCCCGCCCGCGCTGGGCACGCTGGACGACGGCATCGACGCGCTCGGCGCCGTGCTCTTGCCGCACCCCGGCGCACCGGTGGCCACCACGGCCAACGCGACGGCGAAGAGAGAGGATTTCAAAGGAGGCGAGGAGGAAAGGAGAATGGATGGGGGCCCAGCGCTCACGACCCGATCCCTCCTTCTCTCCTTACCTCCTGTTTTCCTGCTCTCTGGCGTCGCTCATCGCGTCGTGAAGAGGTCGAGCGTCCGCTTGCCCACCTTCTTGTCCGCCTCGACCTGCTGGTTGAACTCCTCGACCGCGCGATTGAGGTGCATGCTGCAGAACTTCGGCCCGCACATCGAGCAGAACTCGGCGCTCTTGAAGTACTCGTCGGGCAGCGTCTCGTCGTGCATCGCCTGCGCCGTCTCCGGGTCGAGCGACAGCCGGAACTGCTCCTTCCAGTCGAACGCGTAGCGCGCCCTCGACAGCGCGTCGTCGCGATCGCGCGCGCCCGGGCGGTGCCTCGCCACGTCGGCGGCGTGCGCAGCGATCTTGTACGCGATGAGGCCCTGCCTCACGTCGTCCTCGTTCGGCAGACCGAGGTGCTCCTTCGGCGTCACGTAGCAGAGCATCGCCGCGCCCGCGGTGCCGGCCATCGTCGCGCCGATGGCGCTCGTGATGTGGTCGTACCCCGGCGCGATGTCCGTCACGAGCGGCCCGAGGACGTAGAACGGCGCCTCGTGGCAGACCTCGATCTCCTTCTTCACGTTCATCTCGATCTGGTCGAAGGGCACGTGGCCGGGGCCCTCGATCATCACCTGGACGTCCTTCTCCCAGGCGCGGAGCGTCAGCTCGCCGAGCGTCTTCAGCTCCGCGAACTGCGCCGCGTCGCTCGCGTCGGCGAGGCACCCGGGGCGGAGGCCGTCGCCGGCGCTGATCGTCACGTCGTACTTCGCGCAGATCTCGAGGACCTTGTCCCAGTGCACGTAGTAGGGGTTCTGCTTCTTCTTGTCGATCATCCACTGCGCCATGATGGCGCCGCCGCGCGAGACGATGCCGGTGATGCGGTGCTGCACGAGCGGCAGGTGCTCGGCGATGACGCCGGCGTGGATCGTGAAGTAGTCGACCCCCTGCTTGGCCTGGTGCTCGAGCATGTCGATGAAGTCGTCGGGGCGGATGTCCTGGACCGTCTTCCGCTCCTTGACGACCTGGTAGACCGGCACCGTCCCGATGGGGACCGGCGAGTTCGCGATGATCGCGGCGCGGATCGTGTCGATCTCGCCCCCGGTCGAGAGGTCCATGACCGTGTCGGCGCCGTACTTGAGCGACACCGCGAGCTTGCGGAGCTCGCCCTCCACGTCGCTCGTCGTCTGGCTGTTGCCGATGTTTGCGTTGACCTTGCAGCCGAGCGCGATGCCGATGCCCATCGGCTCGAGGTTCGTGTGCGCGACGTTTGCCGGGATGACGAGGCGCCCTCGAGCGACCTCGTCGCGGACCAGCGTGGGCTCGACCTTCTCGCGCGCCCCGACGTAGGCCATCTCCTCGGTGAGGATGCCCCGGCGGGCATAGTGCATCTGCGTCTTCGTCCGGTCGCCGGCGCGCCTCGAAACCCACTCGCTTCGCATGGGCGCTAGGGTTATGCCGAAGGCGCCCGAGCGGCAAGCCGCGTCTTATTGCACCGGCGTCAGACGGATGACGTACGGCGTCGTCTTGACGAAGGTCACGTCGCACGAGACCGCCGTGTAAACGGGAAGATTCTGCATCCCCACCGTCGCGTTCGCCCCCGCGACGGTCGGGTCGATGCCGCCGTCCGCGCCCGACAGCGTCTGGTACATGAGGTCGACCGTGTTCGTCGTCTGCGTGAGCACGATGGAGAACGTGAGGAGCGAGCTCGGGTCGCCCTCTTCGGTGGCCTGCTTCCAGGTCGCGACGAACTGCTGGTTCGGTGCCGTCCCCTGCGTCCCGTAGCAGACCCCCTGCGGGCCGGTGGACAGCTCCTCGTCGCCGAACGCGACGATGGCCGGGTAGGCGGTGGTCTGGTCCCCCGCGCCGCCGCACGCCGGGTAGCCGTCGGGCATGTTGAAGCCGCCCTTCGGCGCGCCGATGCCCAGCGTCCCCTGGCTGCCGAGCCAGAACTGCGTCACTGCCGTCCCGTAGAAGCTGAACGGAATGGGAAGCGTGATCGCGGCCGGCGTGTAGGCCCACCCCGTCTTGTTGACGAGCGTCGTCGCCGCGTTCGTCAGGGTGCATGCGTCGATGAACGCAACCGTCGGGTTCGACGTGGTGTAGCCGCTGCACACGCCGGCGCTGCACTGCGCGGGCGACGGGCACCCGGCGTCGCACGCGCCGCAGTTCAAGGGGTCGGTCTGGACGCTGGTGCACTTGCCGCCGCAGTAGTTGTCTCCCGTGGGGCAGCACTGCGACTGCGTGCACGACTGCGACCCCGGGCAGGCCGTGCCGCAGCTGCCGCAGCTGTCGTTGGACTGCGTCAGGTCGAAGCAACCCGGCGTGCCGCTGTCGGCGTTGCACTGGACGATGGGGCCGCCGCCGTCGACGACGCCCGCGTCCGTCGGGCACGTGAAGACACACTGCGACTGCACGCACGTCGCCGTGCCTTGCACCGTGCCGGCGACCGGCGGGAGGCACTGCGCGCCGCACGTGCCGCAGTTCTGGTTGTCGCTCGTGAGGTCGAAGCAGCCGGCGACCCCCGGG
>JBEKGQ010000849.1:0-3315 GCA_050012715.1 Polyangiaceae bacterium | reverse complement strand
TCGACGTGCGCGAGCACGACGCCGAGCTCGCGTACCGGGTGAGCGTCCCGGGGGCGGACGACGCGGAGACCGTCGCGGACGGCCCAGAGGCGGCGGCTCCGCCGGCGCGGACGCGATGACGCGGCGCTCGCTCACCCACGTCGGCGGCGAGGTCGAGGCGGTCGGCAACCGCGAGGTGGCCGCGGCGCTCGCCGCGGCGCTCGACGTGGCCCCCGCGGATCCGGAGAGCGCGGAGACCGACGGGCCGGACCGCGTCCACGTCCACGGCTTTCACACCTACCCGGCGCGCATGCACCCGGCGACGGCGTCGCGGCTCGTCGTCGCGCTCTCGGGAGCGGGGGCGACCGTCCTCGATCCGTTCTGCGGCTCGGGCACAGTGCTCGTCGAGGCGATGATCGCCGGCCGGCGCGCGGTCGGCACCGACCTCAACCCGATCGCGGTGCGCCTCGCGACGCTGAAGACGACGCCGCGCGACGCTCCCTGGCGCGACGCCCTCGTCGCCACCGCGCAGGCGGTGGCCGCCTTCGCCGACGACCGGCGCAAGCGCCGCGCCGGCGCGACCCATCGCTACCCGCCGGACGACGTGGCGGCGTTCGATCCGCACGTGCTCCTCGAGCTCGACTCGCTGCGCGCCGGCGTCGTGGGGCAGGCGGACGCCGACGTGCGCGCGGCGCTCGAGCTCGTCCTCAGCGCGATCCTCGTGAAGGTGAGCCGGCGGGCGTCGGACACGTCGGCCGCGGCGTCGCCTCGCCGCATCGCCGCCGGCTTCCCGGCGCGCCTCTTCGCTCGCAAGACCGAGGAGCTCGCGCGGCGGCTCGCGGAGCTCTCGGCGCTCGTCCCCCCGGGCTCGCCCCCGGCGCGCGTGGCGCTCGACGACGCGACGCGCCTGCGCACCGTCGGCGCGAGCACGATCGACGCGGTCGTGACGTCGCCGCCCTACGTCGCGACGTACGACTACCTCGCCCACCACGCGCTCCGCCTCCGCTGGCTGGGGCTCGACGCGAAGCCGTTCGCGGACGGCGAGATGGGCGCGCGCCGCCGGTACGCGAAGCTCGACGCCGAGGGCGCCCGCGCCGCGTGGACCCGCGAGCTCGGCGCCGTGCTGCGCGCGCTCTCGCGCGTGTGCCGCAAGGGAGCCCGCGTCGCGCTCGTCGTGGCCGACTCGGCGGTGGCCGGCGAGGCGCTGCGCGCCGATGCCCTGGTCGACGCGGTCGCCCCGGGGTCGGGCTTCGTGCGCGTCGCGCGCGCGTCGCAGCGCCGGCCCCACTTCCACGGGCCCACGTCGCGCGCCTTCGAGTCGGCCCCCCGCGCCGAGCATGCGATCGCGCTCGAAAAGCGCTAAGGCCTGGCGCGAGCCGCCGGCATGACCCTGGTCGTCTTCGAGTCCGCCGAGCCCGGGGTCCCCACGGTCGAGGTGGAGGCCCCCGCCGGGACGCGCCTGGTCGACCTTTGTGACGAAGCGAGCGCCCCTGTGCCGTTCTCGTGTCGGAGCGCGAGCTGCGGGACGTGCCGGGTCGACGTGCTCGAGGGCGCCGAGCTCCTCGAGCCGCCACGCGACGAAGAGCTAGACGTTCTCGACATCTTCGGCGACGACCCCTCCCGCCGCCGCCTCGCCTGCCAGGCCCAGATCCGCAGCGCAACCGGGCGGATCCACGTCCGCCCGGCCGACCCCTGACCGCCTTCGGACCGTCGCGGTTCAGCCGAGCAGGAAAAATCGACCGTGCGAAGTCGCAACCATTCGGCCCAGGGCCTTGGTAAGAGCGCTCTCGTTCTTGGTGCTTGGGGTAGGTCACAGCCCTCCTGGGAGGACTTCGGGGGCGGTACACGAAAGGTTGATGCGATGAACATCCGCGCTCTGACTTTGGTCTTGGGAACTGCGCTCACGGTCGCCGCGGGAGGCGTCTCGGCCGTCGCGTGCAGCAGCAGCAGCAGCTCGAGCAGCAGCTCCAGCGGCTCCGGCAGCTCCAGCGGCAGCTCGACGAGCTCGAGCAGCGGCAGTTCGACGGGCTCCTCCGGCAGCAGCACCTCGAGCGGCTCCAGCAGCGGCGGCTCCAGCAGCGGCGGCGACGCGGGGACGGACTGCGGGAGCACCCCCACGGCCCACGTGGCCGAGGCGGGCGTCATCTTCTGCGGCTTCGGCGAGGGCGACGCAGGCGACCTGTACTGCCCCGTCGGCCAGGAATGCTGTCTCGGCGGCGGCATTGGCGGCGGCAACTACGCGCCTGATGGCTGCTTCCAGTTCGGCTCCACGTGCACCAACGGCGGCTCCGACGCGGGCAAGAACTTGGAGCCGCTCCAGATCGAGTGCAACCAGATCTCCGACTGCCACGCCAACGGCAACACCGGCGCCACGGCGTGCTGCCTCCAGGGCAACGCGGAGTGCGCCTCGGGCTACACCTGCGGCAGCTCGCAGACGGGCACCTGCCCGTACCCGAAGTACTCGGACGGAACGGGCATCGCGTGCGAAGGCACTGGCGGCGGCACGACCGCGACTGCGTGCGCGGCGGGTGAGGTCCAGGTCTGCTCGTCGCAGGCCGACTGCGCCACCGGTACGTGCACGTTCGGCAAGTGGAAGATCGTCGAGCTGGGCTTCTGCCTCTGAGCCGACCGCCACCACGCCGACAACAAAACAGAGCACCACGAGCCCACGTTCGCGCCGTCGCGCGGGCGTGGGCTCGTGTCATTTGGGGCTGACGGCGGCTGACGTCACTAGAACGAGTTGTCGGGCTTCGGCGCGCCCTCGATGCCCGAGAGGCCCGATGTGAACACGCAGCACGAATCGACGGCGGCCCGGGAGGTGATGTCGATCGCGTCGATGCCCGCCTCTCCTCCGTCGAGCGGAACGGCGGTGACGACCGCGTCGGCGACCAGGAAGACGTCCGTCCCGTCGGAGACGATGCTGCCGACGGGAAGCTGAAGATAGCAGCGAGACGCCACGATCGTATCCGTTCGACGAAATGCGTCCCGGCCCCCCCGCCGAACATCGAGCGCGCGCTTCAGCCGCGCGTGTCGAGCGTGAGCTTCCGGAACGGGTTGGCGTCGAGGAGCGCCTGCACGTCGTCGCGGGCGCGCGTCTCGCTCCACTCGACGGGCAGGTCGAGCATCCGATGCTTGGGCCAGCGTGGGAGCAGGCAGAAGATGTCGCGTAGGTACGACCAGGGTTCGACGTCGCAGAGTCGACAGCTCGGCAGATCACCCCCGCACTTCACCCGAGGCTGCAGCAGTAGTCGTCCTGCACGCCGTCGGGGTCGGGGCCGAGGTCCTCCCACATGAGGCTCGCGTCGAACGTCGTGGGGTCGTCGCCGCTCACACACC
>JBEKGQ010000848.1:0-3335 GCA_050012715.1 Polyangiaceae bacterium | reverse complement strand
GGCTGGTCCTTCACGAGTCCCTCCGGTGCAGACTTTGCGCGCTCACGCATGTTGCTCGCGAGCGCATTCTTCACGATCGTCGAATTCGGCGTCATTTTGTCCCCAGAGGGGCCCCCAGAGCAGGGATTAGGCCGGCTCCGCAGGCAGACGCACGGTGAAGACCGTCGATCCGGGCTGACTCGAGAAGGAAACTGCGCCCCCATGCTCGGTCACGATGCGCTGCACGATGGAAAGGCCCAGGCCGGTCCCTCCCTGCTTGGTCGTGTAGAAGGCGTCGAAGATGGGCGCGTTTGGGTCCGGAACCCCCGCGCCATCGTCTGTGACGTCGATCTCGACGTGCTCGGCCAATCGACGCACCCGGATGCTCACCGCGCCTCCGTCCTCGACCGCCTCCAGGGCGTTCCGCACGAGGTTGACGAGCACCTGCTCGGTTCGTTCGACGTCCACGCGCGCGGCGACGGGGGTGGGGCAAGGCTCGAGGGCGAGAGTGACCCCCCGTGACTCCGCCTCGGGGGCCAGCAGCGTGTGGACGGACGTGGCGACGGCATTCAGGTCGCACTCGGCCAGGACGAGCGGTCGGGGGCGCGATACCTCGAGGAAGTCCGTCACCAGACCGCTGAGGCGCCAGATCTCGGCACGCAGTACTTCGGCCGCCTCCCGCATCGGCGCAGGCGCGTCGGCCGAGCGAGCGAGACCTCGTTCGAGGACCGACAGGTGCAAGCTGGCGCTGTTCAGGGGGTTGCGGATCTCGTGCGCGAGCCCTGCCGCGATGGCGAGCTGCGAGCGCATGGATACCTGTTCCTTGACGCGCGCCCGCTCGACCCGGCCCACCAGGTCGTCCTTGTAGCTCTCGAGCATGATCGCGAGGTCCACGTCGCAGATGCGCGCGATGGCCGTGCTCGTCGCCGCGCTCACGGACGGGTCCCCGACGAGGGTATCGGCGGCGATACGCTGGAGCGCGGCGCGGACGTGGCTCATCGCCGTGATCATGTAGCGGAGCTCGAGGCCGACCCGCACGTGGACCTGCCCGATGCGCGCGTGCTTCTCGACATAGGCCTCGTCGTACGAGCCGCCGAGCAGCTCGCCGAGCCACCCTTGCAAGGTCGCGTGGAGTCGCTGGGCCTGCGCTTCGTCTCCGAACACCGCAAACGCTCCGGGGTGCATCCGGATGACGGCGTAGAACTCGTCCGCGATGGCGGGGAAGCTGGGCTCCGCGGTGACACAAAACGTCGCGAGGAGGCGCTCGTCGCCCGGGGTCAGCCCGACGTAGCTTCGCAGCTCGTCCAGCAGCGCGCGCCTTCGCTCCATCGACGTATCGCCTACCATGTTCCGGCCGCCGCGGTCGTGCGCGCAGCGGCTGCACGGCCGCGCAATACCTGCATCACGGGCCCAGCTTGGGCAGGTGCAGTCGGAGGACTCCGTCGTTGAAATGCATCGTCGCGCGCCGGTCGTCCACCGGCGACGCGAGGCACATCGCGTAGTGGCGTCGCCCCTCGGGTGCCACCGCGTCGATCGTGAGCTGATCGCGGGTGAGCGCGATGCGCACGTCCTCGAACCGCACTCCCGGCAGGCGCGCCATCACGTCCATGAACCGACTCGCGTGATGAACCTCGATCGGGATGGCTTCGGTCATTTCCCGTTCCTTCTTCAAGCTTCGGGCCAGGCGTGGGGGCACGAGCATTGCTCGACGAGGCACGATGGTCACCGCCGTCTCCCCGCGTTCCGTCAGCCGGACCGCGTGCTTGCACTGCGGGCTGACCGTGGGCGACGGCGCCCGGGAGGACTTCTGCTGCTCGGGCTGCGCCGCCGTCTACGGTCTCCTGCACGACGAGGGACTGGACCGCTACTACGCGTTCCGGGGTGCGCGCGGCGTTCCCGTCGCCGATGCGCGCTCGAGCCGCCGCGACGACAAGTGGCTGGAGGGCCTCGAGGACCGGATCCGGGCCGGCGCCGATCACACGCGCGTGACGCTCGACGTGCAGGGTCTGCACTGCGTCGGATGCGTGTGGCTCGTCGAAGAGCTCTTCGCGCGCGCCGCCGGGGGCGAGAACGTCGAGGTCAACCCCGCGCTGGGGCGCGTCGACATGGTCGTCCGCTCGGACTTCGACCTCCGCGCTTTCGTCACCGGGGTGGAGCGTTTCGGCTACCGGTTCGGCCCGCCGCTCAAGCGCGCCGCCGGCGTGTCGCGCGATCTGCTCTGGCGGCTCGGATTCTGCGTCGCCATCGCGATGAACTCGATGATCTTCGCCATCCCGGTCTACGCCGGGCTGAAGGAGGGACCGCTCTTCACCCTCTTCACGACGCTGAACCTCGGGCTGGGGGCGCTCGCGGTGGCCATCGGCGGCACCGTCTTCTTTCGGTCCGCGTGGCGCGGCTTGCGCCAGGGGATGCTCCACCTGGACCTGCCGATCGCGCTCGGGATCGTCCTCGCGTTCGGCGGGTCGGTCCACTCGTATCTCACGCACGGCTCACGGTCCGCGTACTTCGATACGCTCGACGTCTTCATCGCCCTGATGCTCCTCGGCCGCTGGCTCCAGGAACGGGCGGTCGAGCGCAACCGCGCGTGGCTGCTGGCCAGCGACGGGACGGACGGCCTGCTCGCGCGTCGGGTGCGCGAGGGCCGGGTGGAGCTCGTGCGCTGTGACCAGATCGCGAGCGGTGACGCGTTGCTGGTCGCGCCCGGGGATCTCGTGCCCGTCGACGGCCGCCTCGAGCGGCGGGCGGAGACGTTCTCTCTCGACTGGATCCTCGGCGAGAGCCGGCCCCGAGGTTACGCGGTCGGGGACGTCGTTCCTGCGGGGGCGTTCTCCGCGGGAACCCAGGCCGCGATGCTGCGGGCCACGACCGCCTTCGGGGAGTCCCCTCTCCGCGACCTGCTCCGCGCGCCGGAGCGGAGCGGCACCGACGCGGCGCGAACGACACCCTGGTTCCAGCGGCTGGCCAAGGTCTACGTGGCGGGTGTACTCGGCGTCGCCGCCTCGGGGTTCGCCGGGTGGTGGCTGGTCACCGGCGACGTCTCGCGCGCCATGTCGGTGACGACGGCCGTGCTGATCGTCACGTGCCCGTGCGCCTTCGGGATCGCCGCGCCCCTGGCGTACGAGCTGGTCCAGGCCGGGCTCCGGCGGGCGGGGCTCTTCGTCCGGCGTCCGAGCTTTCTCGACCGCGCCCGCGACGTGCGACGCGTCGTCTTCGACAAGACCGGGACGCTGACCACCGGCACGCTGATGCTCGCCAACCCCGCCGCGCTCGACGTACTGACCGACGACCAGCGGAAGGCGCTCTACGATCTGGTGGCGCGCAGCGGGCACCCGAAGAGCGCCGCCGTGCGGGAGGCA
>JBEKGQ010000847.1:0-3341 GCA_050012715.1 Polyangiaceae bacterium | reverse complement strand
GCCCGCGAGCAGGCGCCGGCGTTCGCCAGCGCGTCGCCGAGCTGCTCGCGCACTCCGCGCCGGCGTGGGTCGGTCTCCGGCAGCATCGTCAGCGCCTGCTCGAAGAGGCGCGCCGCCCGGTCGAACGCGAGCGCGTTCGACGCCTGCTCCGCCGCGACCAGCGCGTACCGCGCGGCCCGCGTCGGCTCGCCCGCGCCCGCCCAGTGCGTCGCGAGGACCTGGGGGTCCGAGCCCTTCGACAGCTCCAGGGCCGCCGCGATGCCCCCGTGGATCGCCCGCCGCGTGCCCGGGTCCAGCCGCGCCACGAGCGCCTCCCGCACGCGGTCGTGGAATGGCTCCAGCGCGTCCGTCACGCGCGCCCCCTGCGTGCGCACCAGGTGCGTCGCGCGCAGGAGCGACACCGCGTGCGCGAGCTCGCCCATGTCGACCCCGGCCGCGTGCGCCACGATCTCCTGCGAGACCGGCGCTCCCAGCAGGCACGCGACGTCGAGCACGCGGCGCGACGCGACGTCGAGGCGCAGGACGCGACGCCAGAGCGCGTCGTCGAGGCGGAGCACGCCGGGCGGCGCGTCCTGCGACAGCGACGCATGGCGCACGAGCTCGTCGATGAAGAGCGGGTGACCTCCCGCCTCGGCCGCGATCGCCGCCGCGGCGCTGAGTGGAGACCCCGCCGACTGCGCGAGGAGCACCTCGGCCAGCCGCCGCGCGTCGTCCCCGGACAGCCGGTCGACGTGGAGGACGCGCACCTCGCCCGGGAGGGAGGCCACGAGCTCCTCTCCGCGCGTCGCGGCTCGTCCCTCGTCCGGCGCGCCGCGCATCGTGACCAGCAGCAGCACCGCGGGCGCGTCGGGCGGGCGCAGCACGTCCTGCAGGAGGGCCAGGCTGTCGGCGTCGGTCCACTGCAGATCGTCGATCGTGATGACCACCCGCGTCCGCGCCGAGAGCCGGCCGAGGAGCTGCCGGAGCGCCCCGAACGCGACGCGCCGTCGCTCCAGCGGATCGCGGTCGGCGATGCTGTTCCGCGACGCGAGCGCCGGCACCCGGCCCATGGCGGGGAAGAGCACCGCCAGCGAGTCGGCACCCGGCGGCACGAGCGGCGCCACTTCTTCGCGCGGCATCCGGCCGAGGCGCCGGCTCAGGTTCTCGATGACCTCGTCGAGCGCCTTGTAGGGGACCGACTCGCGCTCGTAGCAGCGCCCGGTGAGCACCAGCACGTCGTCCCGCCCCCCGAGCACGACGTCGAAGAAGCGGCGCACGAGCGCGCTCTTGCCGACCCCCGATTCCCCCCGGACGACCACCGTCACCGCACCCCCGCCGAGCACGTCGCCGAACGCGCGCTCGAGCTCCTGGATCTCCCGGTCGCGCCCGACGAATGGCACGCCCCCCGTCGCGGGTCGATCGCTCGAGCGAGCCTGGAGGCGCCGCAGGACGTCGTCGCCGAGCGGACGCGCGCGGGGCTCGATGCGCAGGAGATCGCTGCACAGGTCCTCCAGGTCTCGCGGGACGTCGCGCACGAACGCGCTCGGCGGCAGCGGCTGCTGGGAGTACTTCGCGAGCAGGATCGCCGCCATCGAGCCCTCGAACGGACGCCGGCCGGTCAGGCACTCGTAGAGCATCACGCCGACCGCGTACCAGTCCGCCTCCGGACCGACGGGCTGCAGCGTGGCCTGCTCTGGCGCCATGTACGCCGGCGTGCCGACGACGCTCCCCTCGGTCACCTGGCGCGCGCCGACCTCGAAGACGAGACCGAAGTCGAGCAGCACCACGCGCCCCTCGGGGGTGACGCGCACGTTCGACGGCTTCACGTCGCGGTGTACCTTGCCCGCGCGATGGAGCGCCGACAGCCCCAGCGCCACCTGCCGGAACACGTCGCGGAGCCTCCCTTCGTCGAAGGTCCCCGTCTCCGCGTTTCCGCGCTCGACGCCGCTCGTCGGCGCGGGCTCGTCGTCCGGCGGTACCGCGGCGGGCACGTCGACCTGGGTGTCCGCGGGCGTGGGCGGCCGCAGGTCGATCGCGGTGGGCGAGCTCGAGACCGGGATTCGCCTCCCGCTCCCGCGGATCCACGTCAAGAGGTCGACCCCGTCGACCAGGTCCATCGTGAAGAAGACGTCGTCGGCGTCCGCCACGAGCTCGCGCAAGGTGACGAGGTTGGGGTGATGGATGTCCTGCAGCGCGCGGAACTCGTGCTTCACGCGGGCGATCGTGTCGGCGTCGCGGTGCACGATCGTCTTGAGCGCGATGCGCTCCCCTCGCTCCACGTCGATCGCCTCGTAGACGACGCCCATGCCGCCCTCGCCGATGCGCCGGACGATCTCGAAGCGAGGCGGCAGGGCCAGTTTGACGAACGCCAAGGAGCGGCGACCAGTATCGCACGCGCGGGGTCAGTACCCGATGGCGGAGAGCGCAGCCGGGCCGAGGCGCTCGCAGAGCTGCGCGAGGTAGAGGCTCTTCGGGGCCACCGCCGTCCCCGGCGAGTCGATGATGCCCGGCGGAAGAGGTCCGGCGTCGCTGCCGGGGGCGCTGGCGGTGGTCTGCGTCCCCGTCCCACCGATGGACCAGTTCTGCGTGCCGGGCGGCTGCTGGATGAGGAAGCTGTCCGCCACGCCGTTCCAGACGACACCGAAGCCGATGGCCCAACCGTGCCCGCTCCCGTCCCACCCGCGGTTCATCAGCGCGATGCCGCCCGTCGGCGTGTTCGCGTCGTCGACGAGCAGGCCCGTCGCCCATCGCTGGTGCGGCTGGAGGTTCGTGTGCGCGCCGGCGTCCCCGTCGGACGCGGTCATCGCGAGGACGACGTTCGGACCCGGTGTCTCGGCCTGCGTGGCGTACGAGAAGACGCCGACGCCCTCGGACGTGCAGCGCTGGACGAGGATACCCTGGCCGTCGACCGAGAAGTGGAACGGGTAGCCCTGCGATCCGTCGAGGGGCACCTGGCGGATGAGGCTCGAGTCCTCCACCGTGACCCACTTGGCCTGGCCTCCGACCTCGAAGCCGGAGGTGAACTCGTTGCCGGTGACGTCGCTCACCCAGGCGTTCTCGACCGCGTTCATCGAGAGGACCGCAAACGTCGGCTCGTCGATGGGCACCGTCTGCTCGGGGGCGACGAGGTGCATCGACTCGAGGCCCACCTGCTCGATGCGCCCGGCGTACGAGTAGGCGTGCACGCTCGGGAGCGGCGCGCCCGCGCCCCACTTCGAGACGTCCATCGTGTCGGAGAGGGGCATGTCGACGGTGACCGTGTCGCCCTGCACGGCGACGATGGTGCGGTCGGCATGGATGACCGAGCCCGCGGCGATCCACGTCTCGAGCGCGCCGTCGCGGACCATGTCGTTCATCCCCAT
>JBEKGQ010000846.1:0-3344 GCA_050012715.1 Polyangiaceae bacterium | reverse complement strand
GCGTTCGCCCGCTCGAGCGCCCACGAGTCCGGCGTCGCGCGCTTCGTCGTGCCGGCGATCTTCCCGCCGCGCACGAACACCTCCACCGGCATCTGGCGGCCGTTGTAGCGGCTCGCCATCGTGTAGCCGTAGGCGCCCGCGTCGAGGATGCCCACCGCGCGCGGCGGGTAGCGCGGCAAGAGGTGCTCGCCGAAGTCGTCGCTGCTCTCGCACACCGGGCCCACGACGTGCCACGCCACCGAGTCGCCCTTCACCGACTCGCTGTCGAGCGGCACGATGCGGTGCCGCGCCTGGTAGAGCGCCGGGCGCATGAGGTCGTTCATCCCCGCGTCGATCATCAACCAGCGCGCCGCCGACGCGACCTTCGCCTGGATGACCCGCGCGACGAGCACCCCCGCCGCGGCCACGAGGCACCGCCCCGGCTCGATGGTGAGCGCGAGGTCGTCGAGCCCGCGGAGGTGCAGCTCGGCCCGGGCCGCGCGCACGAACTCGACCGGCTCCACCGCCGCGCCCTCGCCGTAGTCGATGCCGAAGCCGCCCCCCGTGTCGAGGTACCGCAGCGACTTGAGGACGCCGCTCGCCCGCAGCTCGCGCACCTTGTCGAAGAGGACGCGCGCCGCGCCGAGGTACGGCGCCACGTGCTTCAGCTGCGAGCCGGCGTGCACCGCCATCCCCACGAGCTCCAGCGTCGGCGCGCCCTCCGCCAGCGCCACCGCGCGCGCCACGTCCTCCAGCGGGACGCCGAACTTCGCCTCGTCGTGGCCGGTCTGGATGTGCGCGTGCGTCGCGTCGGCCAGATCGATGCTCGGGTTGATGCGGATCCCGACGCGCACCTTTCGCCCGGCGACCTTCGCCCGCACGCCGACCCGCGCGATCTCCTCGAGGCTCTCGACCTGGATCGCGCCGATGCCGCGCGCGCCGCAGGCGATGGCCCGGTCGAGCTCGTCGTCCTGCTTGGCGACGCCGCTGTAGACGATGCGCTCCGGCTCGATGCCGCACGCGAGCGCGACCGCGAGCTCCGCCCCGCTGACGACGTCCGCGCCGCAGCCCGCCTCCGCCAGCGCGCGGACGACCGCGCCCGCGGTGTTGGCCTTCACCGCGTACGCCACGAGGTGCGGCGCCGACTCGAACGCCGCGTCGAGGGCGCGCGCCTTCGCGGCGATTCCGTCGAGGTCGTAGACGTACGTCGGCGTGCCGACCTCGTCGATGACGTGTTGCAGCGCGGCTCCGCCGCAGTGGAGAGCGCCCGTGGAGTCACGCGTGAGAGACATGCGCCCTTCGAGTAGTATCCTGCCAGCCTTCCAATGTCCGTCCCCAGACGCGCCAAGCTCGTTTGCACCCTCGGCCCGGCGAGCCACTCGCTGGAGGGGCTCCAGGCGCTCATCGACGCCGGCATGGACGTCGCCCGGCTGAACTTCTCCCACGGCACGCACGAGGACCACGGCGCGGCGCTCGGCCGGCTGCGGCAGGCCTCCGAGCGGAAGAAGAAGAGCGTCGCGGCGCTGCAGGATCTGTGCGGCCCCAAGATAAGGACCGGCCGGTTCCCGGCGAAGTTCGACCTCCCGTCGGGCTGCGCGGTCGACCTCGTCGAGGGGGAAGAGTCGGCCGACGAGCGGGTCATCCCGATCAACTACGAGGGCCTGGCGGGGGACGTGCGGGTGGGCGACCGTATCCTCTTCGACGACGGGCGCCTGGTGCTGACCGTGCTGGCCATCGAGGGCGAGCGCGTGAAGGCGCGCGTCGATCAGGGCGGGGGCATGCGCGACCACGTGGGCGTACACCTGCCGAGCAAGACGATGCGCATCTCCGCGCTGACCGAGAAGGACAAGGACGACCTCTCGTTCGGCCTGTCGAGCGGCGTCGACTACATCGCGATGAGCTTCGTCCGGCGCGCGGAGGATCTGCACAACATCCGCGAGATCTGCCTCGCGTGGGGCGCGCCGACGCCGGTCATCGCGAAGATCGAGACGCCGGAGGCGGTGGAGAACCTCGAGAGCATCGTGGCGGCGTCGGACGGCGTGATGGTGGCGCGGGGCGACCTCGGCGTGGAGTTCCCGCCCGAGCGGGTGCCGGTCATCCAGCGGCAGATCCTGCACATGGCGCGGCGGGTGCGGCGCCCGGTCATCGTGGCGACCGAGATGCTCCAGTCGATGACGAAGTCGACCCGCCCGACGCGCGCCGAGGCGAGCGACGTCGCGAACGCGGTCTACTCCGGCACCGATTGCCTCATGCTGAGCGGCGAGACGGCGACCGGCGACTACCCGACGCTCGCGTGCGGGATGATGTCGCGCATCGCGATCGAGGCCGAGTCGAGCGCGTTCTTCGAGCAGGTGCCGTACGTGTCGCGCGCGACGAGCGTCACGGAGGCGATCGCGCGCGGCGCGTGCAACACGGCGCGCGAGGTGGGGGCGCGGTACATCGTGGCGTTCACCGAGAGCGGCTCGAGCGCGATGACGGTGAGCCTCGCGCGGCCGAGCGTGCCGATCATCGCCTACTCGCCGAACGCGAAGACGCGGCGGCGCATGGCGCTCTACTGGGCGGTCGTCCCGCGCGAGATGCCGGCGATCCACGACGCCGACGAGCTCGCCGACTGGTGCACGGGCGACCTCCTGGCCCACGGCTTCGGCAGCCCCGGCGAGCGCGTGGTCATCGTCTACGGCGCCCCCATCGGCGTCAGCGGGAGCACGAACAGCATCCGCGTGCACGTGCTGGGCTGAGAAGGATTGGCCGCAGAGGCGCTGAGACGCAGAGCGGTGAATCTTGGGATTTCTGGGCTCCGTCAAACCTCCTCTCCGCGTCTCCGCGGCTCTGCGGCCAATCCCCTCTCACTGGGGCGCGCAGGTGGAGACGCCGGCGCCGACGATGACGTCGCCGTACGTGGTGGCGGTCGTCTCGGTCGACGTGGTCGGGTCGAACTTCGTGACCGTCGTGATGCCCGCCCCCACGGGGCTCGTGAAGACCCAGAAGTCCCCGCCCCAGTAGCCGAACGCGTAGGCGTCGCTCGGGTCGCCCACCTGCAGGGGGAAGTCGGCCAGCTGATTGCCGGTGGTCTTGTCGACCTCGATGATGTGAGAGCCCGTGCCCGAAGCGGGCGTGTAGAACGCGAAGAGGCGCCCGTCGGACGTGCCCGTGAGCTCGGGGCCCGGGATGAGGGGCGTGAACGGCCCGACGAAGGTGAGCTCGTACGAGCTCACGTCGATGCTCGCGAGCCCCGCCGAGTTCGGCTTGCCCATGACGTAGGGATCCTGCGCGACGAAGAGCGTCTCGCCCGCATCGCCGTCGTTGGCCACGAAGCCCATGCCGAAGGTGGAGAAGCCGTCCTGCGGGACGAACGTCGTCGGCAG
>JBEKGQ010000845.1:0-3348 GCA_050012715.1 Polyangiaceae bacterium | reverse complement strand
CCGAGCCAGTGGGTCGGTGGGTCCGACCAGCCGAGTGACCACGTGCTGGCAACTGCCCTCATCGATTCACGTGCAGGACCCACGCGAACTGCGCGACTTCGTAGGGCGACCGAGCACGGAACGGAGCGTGCTGAGTGGGCGCTTCATGCCTCTCGGGACACATGCGTGGCCGGCGTGCGCCGCCGTCGCGGCGCTCGCGATGCTCGGCTTCGCGGCGTGCGGCGGCAGTCAGGGGGCCAGCGTGGGCGACGGAGGCGCCGACGCTGGTCTTGCCGGCGATGGCGGTGGCTCCTTCGGCGACGCGCACCTCACGCCGGACGTCTTCGGCGGTGGTCCGGGCACGGGCACGTGCTTGCAGCTCGGCGCGTCGTGCCACACCGCCGGCGACTGCTGCAGCAGCGACTGCGCGAACGGATTCTGCAACTACCCCGCGTGCCAGTCCGACAAGCTGCCTTGCACCTCGAACGCCCAGTGTTGCAGCCAGACCTGCGGCAGCGGCGGCACCTGCACGCCGCTCGACGCGGCGTGCTCCACCCTCGGCAACGCGTGCTCCTCCAGCGCGGCTTGCTGCTCGGGCCTTTGCTCGGGCGGCACGTGCCAGTCGTCGTCGTTCTGCGCCCAGCCGGGTGACGCCTGCGCCGCGAACGGCGATTGCTGCACTGGCGCCTGCGACATCCCTGCGGGACAGACCCTCGGCACCTGCGCGGCGTCAGCTCCGGGCGGGCCCGCGAACTGCGGCCTCGAAGACGGACAGCTCTGCGGGGGCTCGGGGCCCGATGGCGGGGCCGTGTTTCTCGACGGCGGTCTGCCCGCGTGCGGCGGCCCTTGCTGCAGCCGCGCGTGCGCGCCGTGGGGACCGACCGGTGTCCTCGTCTGTCAGCCCGCCAGCGGATGCCACCCGGTCGGCGATCTCTGCCTCCTGGACGCCGATTGCTGCGGATCGAGCGGGCTCCCCGGCGGATCCGGCAAGCCGGTCACGTGCGTCATCAGCGCCGGCAGCCCGGTCGGCATCTGCCGCAATCCGATGGGCTGCAAGCCGAACGGCGACGTCTGCAAGCTCGCGACGATGTCGTGCAACTCGTCGTGCGATTGTTGCTCGGGCAACTGCGAGACCGAGGACACCTGCAAGCAGGACAACGTGGGTGTGCCGCGATGCACCGGTGCCGTGTGCGTCGGACCCGGCACGGCGTGCGCGTCCAGCGCCGACTGCTGCAACGGCGCCCCGTGTGTCCCCGCTCCCGGTGGCACCTTCGTGTGCTACGGCAGCGCGTGCGTGCCCGCTTGCGGCGCGTGCTCGAACAACGCCGACTGCTGTCCGGGCACGGCGTGCGAGATGGCACAGGGCAGCACGCAGGGAACGTGCGGACCCTGCGGCGGAGGCAGCGGCGACGGTGGTACGAGCTCCGGAGACGGGGGCTCGTCGACCGGTGACGGCGGGCCCTACACCGACGCAGGGTGCGCGCTCTACGGACAGATCTGCACGACGTCGTCCGACTGCTGCAATGGAGTCACGTGCGCGGACGGTCGCTGCGAGTCGATCATCCAATAGCCAGGTGCCTACCATGAGAGACTCACACGGGGCAGCGGGTGCGGCGACGTTGGTCGCGGTCAGGCTCGTGTCGGCGCTTGCCTGGCACAAGACGGCGCGGGCCGACGACACCATCAAGCACCCCGGCGACCACCCGGACTACGTCGTCGAGATCGAGCCCCACGGCCTCTGGAGCTGGACCCACTACGACTACGCGCCGAACGATGGGTTCGGCCTCGGCGCGCGTTTCTCGATCCCGATCGTCAAGAACGGCTTCGTCCCCAGCATCAACAACAGCGTCGCCATCGGGTTCGGCGTGGACTGGCTGAACTACTCGGGGAGCAATTGCTACGCCTACCACGGCCCGCACTACGGCGGCCCTTGCTACGACGTCGGGGACGCGAACTACCTCTTCTTCCCCGTCGTCATGCAGTGGAACTTCTTCGTCGCCCACCAGTGGAGCGTCTTCGGCGAGCCCGGGTTCGTCATCTACCACGGCTTCTTCGATTACTGCGCGGGCGCCCCACCTGGGTACAACTGCGGAAATCCGACGTCGACCGGCGTCGACTTCGCGTTCTTCGTGGGCGGCCGCTACCACTTCAACGAGCACGTCGCGCTCGTCATGCGCATCGGGTATCCGACGTTCTCGCTCGGCGTCTCGTTCATGTGACCGAGCTGTGGCTACTGGCAGACCCCGTTGGTGCAGGCCTCGCCATTCGGGCAGTCGTGCGGGTGGAAACATTGCACGCACGCGCCCGCGTGGCACGTCGGCATGGCCGCGGGGCAGTCGGTGTTCTGGAGGCACGTCGCGCACTGACCCAGTCCCGGCACGCAGAAGCGCGCGCGAAAAGGGCCGGAGCATCGGCGAGCGCTCGCCTCACGCCGCCGCGGATCCCATCGATGCCGGCTCGCAGCGAGATCCGGGCCCGCGATTCGATCGACGGACGCCCCGGAGCCGCCAACGCCGGAGCCCCCCGGGGCGGTCGTGCACGCGTCAATCGCTCGCATCAGCTCCGTCGCGTCTGCGAAGCGATGCTCCGGCGCTTTCGCCAGCAGCCGACGGAGGACCGGGGCGATCCGGGAGTCGATGCCCGCCGTGACGGCGGACGGAAGCTCCGGGACCTCGGCCATGACGTGCTGCCGGAGCAAGGTCACTGTCCCTCCCTCGAAAGGCAGGCGACCGGCGAGCATCTCGTAGAGGATGACACCGAGGGCGTAGAGGTCCGATCGTGCATCGACCGGCTGCCCGAGGGCCTGCTCGGGCGACATGTAGTCGGGCGTGCCGATGACCGCGCCCACGCGGGTGAGGGGGCTGGATGCGCTCGCCTGGCCGCCGGCTCCGGAGCCAGCGTCGACCTTCGCGATGCCGAAATCGAGGACCTTGGCGAAGTCCGGGTCGCCGTCCCTCTCGACGAGCATCACGTTCTCCGGTTTGAGATCCCGATGAACGATGCCAGTGGAGTGGGCCGCGTGCAGACCGGACAGGATGCCCTCCAGGATGTGAAGCGCGCGCGCGGAATCGAGCGCGCCCCCCTCGAGGACGCTCCGGAGCGTGCGGCCGGCCACGTATTCCATCACCAGGAAAAACGATCCGTCGGGCAAGCGCCCGAAGTCGGTGGCGGCAGCGACGTGCGGGCTCTGGATGTTGCCCGCCGTGACGGCCTCCCGCTCGAAGCGCGCCACAATCTCCGGCATCGACGACCACTCGGGCAGGAGCACCTTGAGGGCATACGCCTTGTGCAGGTGCAGATGCTCGGCGCGGTAGACGATGCCCATGCCGCCCTCACCGAGGACGGCGTCGATGCGGTAGCGCTCCGCGA
>JBEKGQ010000844.1:0-3349 GCA_050012715.1 Polyangiaceae bacterium | reverse complement strand
CGATCGAGGACAAGATGGAGAAGGCCCTCCGGGAGCGGCTGAAGGGCAAGCACATCGAGATTTCCAGCGTCCTCCTCGAGAAGGTCAACTACGACCCGAAGATCCTGGAGTCGCAGAGGGAGCGAGTCGTCTCGCAGGAAGAGACGCTCCGCAATAAGCAGCTTCTTGAGAACCAGGCCTCGCAGGAGAAGCGCAAGATCGAGCTCCAGACCGAGGAGATCGAGACCCGGGCCGCGCACAAGAAGACCGAGCTCGTCGCGACGACAGAGCAGAAGAAGCTGGAGCTCCAGGCCCAGGCCGAGCAGAAGGAGCTCGAGCTCAAGACGGAGCTCACCCTGAAGAAGCTCGAGATCAAGAAGGATACCGACGAGGCCAAGTTCCGCATCGAATCGGAGCTGCGCAACAAGCAGGCCGAGAAGAAGATCACCGTGGAGCAGGCCCAGATCGACCGGATGAAGGCCGAGGCCGCGGCCGACGCCCAGGTAGCGCAGGCGCGCGGCGAGTCCGAATCCAGGCTCATGCTCGCAAAGGCAACCGGTGAGGAGAAGCGCGCCGAGGCAGCCAACATCACGCAGAACCAGGTCATGATGCACGCCTACGACGCGCTCGGGAACCTCGGCGGCACCGGGACGACGATCTTGATGGGCGACTACTCGAAGCTGCCCAACTGGCTTTTCCCGAAAATGAACGGATTCCAGACGTTCGGGCCGATGGTCCCCCTCGCGCCCGCCGGAGTCACGGCGCCCCAGGCCGGCTCGACGCTCAGCACGACCGGCGGGAATCCCTATTCGTCCGGTACCAAGTAGAAGAAGCCAACCGGACTAAGGAGGACACGTGTCTCGCTGGACATTGCTACTGTTCGCGACCGCCGCGATGCCGATGCTCGCTTGCTCGGCGTCGCTGCGGCGCGGCGTGACTACGACGGAAGCAGCCACCCCGATGGAACAGGTCACGCGCTCCACGACGAACGAGGTCGACCCCGCCGTTTCCCCTGACGGCAAGACGATCGCGTTCGAGGTCGCGGATTCGCTCGCCTCGATGCCTCACGTCGAGGGAATGAAGCTTGCGGACATCGGATCCGCGCGCGCCGCGCGCACGGCCTATGGCCCCGGGGGCGCGATGGGTCGCGAGCCGACATGGATGCCCGATGGGTCGGGGCTCGTCTATCTCTCCGGCTCAGGCAGCTCCTACCGGCTGGTGCAGACGTTTGGCCCGAGCCCCGACCAGACGGCGTTCCTGGCGGACGCGGGCAACGCCAGCCTCCCGGGCATGTGGCCCGCGATGTCCCCAGACGGGAAGAAGATGGCGATGTCGGTGCCGCGACTCGATCTCTTCAAGACGGGCTGGCGGAGGGACCTCTCCTTCGACGCGGCGCTCGGCGTCTCCGATCTCTTCGGCTCGGGGCTCACCGTTCTGGGCGAAGGCACGAACCCCGCGTGGAGTCCCCGGGGGCGCCGCCTGGCATTCGCGCGTCGAAGCGACGGACACGCCCACATCTTCATCGCCAACGCGGACGGGACCGGCGCCGTTCCGATCACCGATGGCCCGCAAGACGACGTCGAGCCCGCGTGGTCGCCCGACGGCAAGTCGCTCGCCTTCTGCTCGGGAGCCGTGACGGACGATGGCGCGACTCACACGAACATCTTCGTCGTCGGCGGCGACGGCTCGGGCTTGAGGCAGCTCACCGAGGGCGACCACTCCGCGTGCCGGCCTGCCTGGGCACGCGATGGGTTCATCTACTTCCACGCCGACGTGACCGATCGGTTCCACATCTGGCGCGTCCGACCGATCACGCCGGCGGATGACTAGAGCTTCGCCGCTGTCCCTCGTCGACACGTGTCCGTCCGGCAAATGCCGCCTTCCATGATTCAATCCATGGGGGTGGCACCCAGATCGGCATCGGGCTCCTCGGGCTGGGTGCCTTCGCAGAGGGGCCCGTCGGTCTCGCTTACGCAGCGAAACGTCGTCTCGTGTCCGCACCCGCTGGCGACGAAGTAGGTGCGATGGGCGAGCTCACGCGCGATAGCCGTGGTGTGCTTCTTCCAGTCGGCGAAGCGGTCAGGGTCGTTGGCCACCGGGGGACTGGGGGACTTCGGGGAATAGACGCGCCCGTGTTCTGCGACGACGGAGACTCGTTCGGCGGGACATACCCACATCTTGGTGAAGCTTTGGCGGGCTTCTGTCCGATAGGGTTTGCATGATGATCCTCCCACCGCGAGCGAGATGCCTGCGATGAGCATGGCGAGGCCCAGCGAACCGCTTCTCGAGCGCTCGCGTTGCCTCCGGCCGCACGGTCCGGACGGAGAGAACATGTTGGATTGTTCAGGACCAGCACATTCCGGGCCCACGGGGGTGGGTCCTCGTGCCGCCAGTGCCACCGAGGGAACGGCATGATGGGCAACCATGGGGGTCATGCGCGCTTGGCACGCTCCATTCGAGCGAGATCGACGTGAAGCGCGAGAACACGCTTCATCAGTGTTTCACGGTCTTGCGCCGTCGGGGTTGCAGTGCCCCACTTCTCGGCCTCGCGAAGGTGCTGTCTGGCTGTCGCTAGAAGCGCATCCACCTCCGGACCGGGCGGCAGGGCCGAGAGCCTTTGCAGCAGGACGTCGATCGCGTGGCTGGCGACCGAGAGGTGCGTACGCGCTCTGTGCGCGGCCGGCGGCGGAAGGTCACAGAGCCGCGCGATCGTGACGAGCACGCGCTCGAATGAGAGCGGCTTGATGAGCACCTCGGTGGCACCCGATCCCGCGAAAGACGCTGCCTCGAATTGGGCTTCGGCCATGACGACGACAGGTACCCGGGTCGCCCGGCCGCGACTTCGCATCACCCGCAGTGCCTCGACGGCCGTCACCCGGGGCATGATCGCGTCGAGGAACACCAGCGCGGGCATAGGGTCTGCCTCGTCAAGCATCCAGACGACCTCCGCTCCATCGGAGGCGGTGCGCACGTCGTAGCCCTGCCCGCGGAGCGCTGCCGCGAGCGCCTCGCGCGAGTCTGCGTCATCGTCTGCGACGAGCAGCCAGGGCATGACGTCAGGGGTCTCCAGCGCGGCGAACCATGATCATCGGTCAGCAACATGGCGTGCATGTCTCGAGCCGAGGTAACGGAATCCCACAAGACGTGGGCGCCTTGTGGAGTTCGCGCCGGTTCAGTGCCCTCGACCTCGACAGAGGAAGTCCGGCCGCTGCGGAAATTTTCCGCGTGCCGCGCGCGCGGGCGGCGCGCTCTGTCAAGGCAGCGGCTACGGCATCAGCGAGGGCCATGTGTAGGGCTCGTCCGGAGCACCCACCTCCGCCGGCCGACGGAGCGCCCGCATCCCCATGGTGACGTGCCTCGCCACCTCGCT
>JBEKGQ010000843.1:0-3349 GCA_050012715.1 Polyangiaceae bacterium | reverse complement strand
GGTGCGCCGCGACGCGACCAGCGTGCCCTTGCGCCACACGACCGCGTAGTTGTCCCCCTCCGGCACGGGGATCGGCGCGAGCTGCCCGTCGCGCACGCTCTCTGCGGCGTGGACGATGGACACCTCGACGCGCAGGCCCGGGTCGTTCGACGTGCCGTCCGGCGCGATGAACCCGAGGTTGCCGGCGCGTAGGCTACTGCCCTTGTCGATGCTGTGCTCGCGCGCGAGCTCCCCGAACTGCTTCGGCGTGGGGTCCTTCTTCGCGGCGTCGAGCACCGTCTGCGCCTCCTCCTTCGTCTTGCAGAGGATCCGCCAGATCTGGAGGCGCTCCGGCGTGTCGTACCGCGGGCGGTTGTCGTCGTAGTACTTCTGCACGTCCTCGATCGGAATGGCAGACTCGGGGCCGATGCGGGCGCGGATGGCCCGCACCGTCGACTGCGAGCGCACGCGCTCGAGCGCGTACGCCGTGGGCGGCTGGTCGCCGAGCTTCTGCGCCTCGGCGCCCATCGACTCGAGGATCTCGGGGAGGAGCACCTGGTCGAGGAACGCGCGGCGCACGCTGTTCGCGTCGGCGCCGAAGGTCGCCCGCTGGAAGGGCGGCAGCGCCGCGATGCGGTCCTCCAGCTCGCCGACGGTGACGGTGCGCGCCGTCCCCACCGTCACGACGATCTGGGCCCGCCGCGCGGCCTCGGTGGCGTCGTCGGCGCGCGAGTCGCCGCGAGCGAGAAAGACCCCGGCGGCGAGGACCGCGGCGAAGAGAACGCGACGCATCCCGGCCCCCTAGGCGGCGCGCTTGCGGACGCGCGCGCGGCGCGGCGTCTCGGCGCCGAGCACGCCGGCGCTCCGCAGCACGTCGTCGTCCACCCCGACGAAGCGGTAGCACTCGATGCGGAAGCCGTAGGCCTTGTGGAGGCGGGTCACGACGTCGACCATCGAATCGGCCGGCACGGTCGGCTTGCGCACCTTGGCGATCTTGCGGATCGAGCTGAGGGGCTCGCCGAGCTCCATGAGCTCGTTGACGCGCTGGAGGACGTCGAGCGGCTTGAGCTCGCGCGACCCGCGGACTTTGCCGGACTCGAGCTCGCGCATCAGCCTCTGCCGGCGCTTCTCGGTGCGGCCGTCGCGCTTGTGGGCGCCGTTGCCGCGGCCGCCCAGGATGTCGTTGAACATCCGCGCGACGCGGCGCTTCTCGATCGCCTCGGGGCTGCCGCGCCGGTTCTGCGGCTTCGACGCCGCCTTGCTCGTCTTCGCCATTCGCGCGCCTCGGGTCAGTGCGACAACGAGGCTGACGATATCGACTCCCCCCGGCGGTGTCAAAGGGGCACTTCGCTAGCGACCGCACACCGTGATGGCGATTGTCGCGGCCGCGACAATCAGCCAAATGGGCCACGTCCTCGCGAAGAAGTCGCTCAAGTCGGCGCCGAAGTCGGCCCCGAGCGCGCGGACGCTCGCGCGCGCCGCCGTCCTCCTTCCCACGACGCGCGCGTGCTCGTGGGCGATCTCGGCTCGCTCCTCGTCGTCCATGGGGTCGTGCCCCACGCGCCACCCTTCGTGATGCTCGAGCTCGTGGTCGATCGTCTCGTCGATCTCGCCCTCCCAGTCGTAGGCCCCGTCCTCGCGCCACATCGCGAGAAATGTCCTGTAATAGAGCGTGATCTGGCCGGCGCCGACCGGCGCGCTCGGGTCGCCGCCGGGCGGGACGTAGGCCCCCATGAGGGGCTCGCCGCCGTCGTCGCAGTCGGGCACGCCGTCGTGGACGGCGAGGGTGACCTGCCCCGCGAGCCCGCCGGCGATCCGCTCGAACGACGCCCGGGCGCGCGCGTCGAACGCGTCGACATCGGGGAAGACTTCTTCGTTTGATTGCTCCGTGGGTCGCGACGGCACGAACTCCCGGTCGTAGGGCGCGTCCACGTCGTTGCGCGCGCCGCACTTCGGGCAAAGCGCGGTGGATGACAGGCGTAGCGGATAGTGGGCACGGAGGAAGAGATCGCCGATTGCCTCCCAGGCTTCCTCGGGACAGCGCGCGAGCGCGGCGGCGACGCGGCGCGCATCGCGGAGGGGGCCCAGCGCCTCGACGCCCATGGCGCGGACGACCCGCTCGGACACGACGACGCTTCGCCTCCGGAGCGCGCGGTGGAGGGGCGCCGCGTCCGCCGCGGTGAGGGGGCCGAGCTTCACCTCGCGCGCGACGTCCCCGCCGGTCAGGTGAACGGCGGGGATGGGATGGGCGGCGCCGAGGTCGAGGGTCGCGTCGAGCTCGGCGTCGTCGAGCTCACCGTCGACGAAGGGGCCGAGCTCCAGCGCGGCGCAGGGGCGGTGGACGAGCGGCGCGGCGCAGTTGCGGCAGGGAAAGTCGACCGCCTCCTCGGCGAGCCACCCGAGGCGCGTCGCGATGGCCCGCAGGGCGTGGAAGTCGCGGAGCGCGAGCGACGGCGCGTCGACCGGCGCGGCGTCGTCGGCGCGGAGGAGCTTCACGTCCCCGCTCGCCAGGAGCTCCCCGAGCTCCGAGAAGAGCGGCGCGGCCGGCGCGCGCTCTCGCGGCGCGGGCTCGCCGCGCACGTCGACCGTGACCGCCAGGCCGCTCGGCAGATGCACCCGCTTCGGTGGACGCACGGCGACTCCCGATGCTCCTATAGCGCGCATGGCGCTCGCCGTCGTGACCGGTGCGGGAGGCGGGATCGGGCGCGCGATCGCGCTCGCGCTCGCGCGGCGGGGGCTCGACGTGGCGCTGCTCGGTCGCACCGAGGAGACGCTGCGGGCGACCGCGAGCGAGGCCGAGCGCGCCGGGGTGCGGGCCCTCTGCGCCCGGGCCGACGTGGGCGTCGAGGCGGACGTGCGCGACGCCGCCGGGACGATCCTCGCGCAGCTGGGCACGCCTCGCGTCGTCGTTCACAACGCGGGGATCGCCGGCCGCAAAGCACGGATCGAGGAGACGAGCGCCGCCGAGTGGGACGCGGTGATGGCCGCGAACCTGCGCGGGCCCTTCCTCGTGTCGCGGGCGTTGCTCCCTGCGATGCGCACCACCGCGTCGGGCCGCTTCGTCACCCTCGGCAGCATCTCGTCCACCCTCGGGAGCCCCGGCCTCGCCGCCTACTGCGCGTCCAAGTGGGGCGCGGTCGGCTTCACCAAGTCGCTCGCGGAGGAGCTGCGCGGATCCGGGCTCCAGGCCATCGCGGTGCTGCCGGGATCGGTCGACACGCCCATGGTGAAGGTCGGCGGATTCCCTCCGCAGATGTCGACGGAGGACGTGGCGCGGCTCGTCGTCTTCGCGGCGCTCGACGCGCCGGACGCGATGAACGGCAGCGCGGTCGAGTGCTTCGGTCCCTAGCTCTACAACGACGAGAGCTTC
>JBEKGQ010000842.1:0-3350 GCA_050012715.1 Polyangiaceae bacterium | reverse complement strand
CGCGCCTCCCACTGCATGCGCTCCATCGCGAGCTCGCGCGCGTCGTAGAGGGCCTGCGTGAACTGGGGCTGCTCCATGTTCTGGCTCCCCTTGTTCAGCGACGAGAACCACTGCCCGAGCGTCTTGTGGGCCACGTGATAGACGCAGACCCCGTGGCAGAGGGCGAGCGGGCGGAAGCCGCCGCGAACGAGACCCCAGAAGTCCTCGCCCGAGAGGTCGCACGTGAACGGCCGCCCGTGGCGGTCGCGCCACGCCGCGCCGCTCCCGTCCCGCCGGCGCACGGCGGTTCCGAACGCCGTGAACTCGGAATGGTAACCCTCGCGCTCCATCTCGATGCGCATGCCGACCACGCCGTCGGCCCCGAGCGCCTGCGCGTGCGCGAGGAGGCGGCCCATCGCAACGTGGCGAGCGTTCAGCATCATCGCCGTGATCGGCGCGAGCTCCATGTTCTGCGACCACGAGGCCGACGCCCAGCCGGTGTGGAAGTTGCTCGTCCCGAGGACGAGCTCGACCGGCTCGAAGCCCACCTCCTCCACCAGCAAGAGCTCGTCGATCGAGAGATCGCTCGTGAAGGCGCGCGGCGACGGCTGGGCGGTCACGAGTCGACCGTCATCACGAGCTGCGGCGTCGGAGGCGGCTCGGTCGTCTCGATCGGGAGCACGGCGGTGCCGACCGCGAAGAACTCGATGACGTGAGGCTCCCACGCGCCGTGCGTCCACTCCGAGATGACGGCCCCGACGACGCCCGACGCCCCGTCGGACTGCGCCTCGTACTGGAGCCGCTCCATCGCGAGCTCGCGCGCGTCGTAGAGCGCCTGGGTGAAGGCCTGCATCTCGACGTTCTGCCCCGCGCTCTTGAACCAGCCGCCGAGGGTCTGATGGGCCACGTGGTAGACGCAGTTGCCGACCACCATCGAGACGGGGCGGAAGCCGCTCTTGAGGAGCATCCAGAAGTCCTGGCCCGAGAGGTCGCTCGTGAAGGCTCGCCCGTTCGGGGCGCGCCAGTTCTTCGACTCGTCGCGCGGGTAGATGGCGGTGCCCACCGCGACGAACTCGAGCAGATCCGTGCCCCACGCGTGCTGGCGCACCTCGAGGCGCACCCCGACGACGCCGTGCGCGCCGAGGGCCTCCGCCTCCTCCTCCATGCGGGCCATCGCGAGCTCGCGGGCGCTGTAGAGCGCCTGGGTGAGGACGGTCATCTCCATGTTCTGCGACCAGCTCCCGCGCTGGTAGCCCACGTGGTAGATGCTCGACCCCATCACGAGGCCGGCGGCCTCGAAGCCGCTCTCGCGAATGAGCAGGTACTCCTTCACCGACAGATCGCTGGTGAAGAAGCGCTGACCCTGCGCGCCGCGCATCCCCTGGATGCGCTCGATGGCGTGCTGCGGGAGGGGCTGCGGTTGCTGCTGTCCCTGCGGACGCTGGTTGGCCATGGGTCTTCTCTTCTCTTTCCTATCTCGAGGGGCGGCGGACGAGATCGCGCAGGTCGACGACGAGCTTCGGCCGCGGTGGGGGTGCGGCGTCTCCCCGGCGCACGACGGCGGTGCCCATGAGCACCATCTCGATGTGAAACGCGGTGTGCACCGTGGTGCGGTTGTTGTTTTCGGTCTCCCACTCGTGGTCGCGGGCGTAGCGCACGACCTTCACGCCGACGACGCCGTGCGCGTTGAAGTGGTGCGCGAAGCCACGGAACCGCTCGACGGCGAGGTCGCGCGACGTCGTCGCGGCGCGGGTGTGCGCGGGCAGCTCCTGGGAGAACCACGAGCCCTCGCTGGCGCAGTCGGCGTGGGGCTCGTACCAGAAGCAGTTGCCGATCGCGATGCCGACCGGCCAGTACCCGGCGTGGTGGAGCTTCCAGAGCTGCCCCGTCGTGAGGAGCGTCAGCGCCGGCTGGTCGGTGGGCGGCGCGCCGCGGAGGCGGACGGCGGTCCCCACCGCGGTGAACTCCACGAGCTCGTCGGCCCACTCGTAGCCGCGCCGCTCGAACCGGACGTCGACGACGGCGTGGGCGCGGAGCAGCGCCGCCTCCTGCTGCATCCGCGAGAGCGCGCGGGACCGCGCCTGCTCGTAGGCCACGGTGAGGTTCTGCAGCTCGCCGCCGGTCCACGACGAGCGGTAGTTGCCGAAGCCGACGTGATAGACCGACGAGCCCATCACCTGGGAGACCGGCTCGAGCCCGGTCATGCCGGCGACGAGCGTCTCGGCCGGGCCGAGCGTGCTCGTGACGAGCGGGCGCTGCGCCTGGTTCATCTCCCAGATGCGCCGCTGGGCGCGGAGGGGGAGGCCGCCCTGACGGACTGCTTCCGCGCTCCGCGCCTCGTCGACGGGGCGATCCGGCAGAAACTGGTGGCCCATTCCGCGCTCCCTCCGGCGGAACGAGTGCCCGCACGAAGGCCGAGGGTAACCGCGCTCGTCGCCCCGCAACAAGCGAGACCGGATTCAGAGGTCGGATTCCTCTCGCGATCGAGCTCAGCGGCTGATCGCCGCGTCGGTGAACGACTGCCGGACGGTGATGACGCCGGCGTGGCTGCGCGGGAACGGCAGCCCGTGGAGCGTGCCGAAGATGCAGTCGCGCAGCGCCGGATCGAGGTCCTGCTTCGGGTTCGGGCTCATCACTCCGAGCAGCGTCCCCTCCTGATCGATGCCCACGTCGACCACGACCGCCTTGTGCGGGTCGCCCTTCTTCGCGCGGTAGTCGGTCGCGCACGCCCACAGCGTCTTCATGTGCGCGTCGATCTGATCCTGGATGAGCGTCTGCGCTTCGACCGGCGTGCTGGCGAACGGGTGCACGACGGGCGCCGCCGCCGCCGCCTCGGGGCCGGCGTCGATCCCGCCCGCCGTGCTCGTCGCCGGGACCTCCGCCGCGCCCTGCTTGCCCCCGCAGGCGGCGGCGAGCAAGGCCATCGCCGGCAGCGCGAGCGCGCATCGAAGCGCGATCGTCCGCGGCCTCATCTCACCCTCCGCCCGCCGGCCCGTCGCTGGCCGCGCCGTCACCCTGCGGCGTCCCGCCGTCGTCCCCCGTGCTCGGGGAGACGCAGATGCTGAACTCCGGCCCCCCCGCTCCTCCCAGCGCCGCGGTCTCGCAGAGCTGGCCGCTCGGGCAGGCGTGGCTCGGGTCGGTCGTGCTGCAGTAGGCCACGCACGTTCCCGTCGTCGACGAGCCGGTGAGCGACTGGAAGCACGCGAGCCCCGCCCCGCACGTCGGCGTCCCCACCGTGTCCTCGCACGTCGTCCCGAGCGCGCCCGGGCCGGCGTTCAGGCACCCGTACGAAGTGAGGCTCTCGGGCCAGCACGTCTGCGTCGTGGGGCACTCCCACGGGTTCTGGTTGCAGGGGACCGATGCGGCCCCGC
>JBEKGQ010000841.1:0-3361 GCA_050012715.1 Polyangiaceae bacterium | reverse complement strand
GACCGAGGGGCGCGTGCGCGACCGCGAGCTGCCCGTCGATCCCGAGCGCCTTCTCGTACGCGCCCGCGCTCGTCTCCCAGTGGGCGACCTGGCCGCTCGCCTCTCCCAGCAGCCGCCACGTCTCGGCGTTCTCGGTGTCGAGCTCCACCGCGTGGAGCAGCGCCTTCTCGGCCGGCTCCCACGCCCCGGCGCGCGCGTGGGCCAGGCCGAGCTTGTACGCCAGCCCCGCGTCGTCGGCCTTCTTCTTCGTAGCGCGCGCGAAGCTGTCGGCGGCTTCGCCGAACTTGCCGAGCGCCATCAGCGCCCCCCCGAGGCCGCCGTAGAGGCTCGCGTCCTCCGGGAAGAAGCGCGTCGCCTCCCGGTAGGCGTCCGCCGCCTTTGCCGGCTGCTTGCCCGCGTCGTACAGCCTCGCGAGCTCGACGTGCCCTTGCCCCCATTTCGGGTCGGCCGCGACCGCGCTCTCGAAGGCCGCGAGCGCCTCCTCGTCGCGGCTCAGCTCGCGGCACGCCTCCGCGAGCGCCTTGTACGCCTCCGCGTGCGGCCGGATGCGCACGCTCTCCATGAGCGCCTGCCGCGCGTCGGCGTACTTCCCCGTCACGTTGTATCCGAGCCCGAGCTCGAGCAGCGCGTCCGGGTCGTCCGGTCGCAGCTCGACGGCCTTTGCATACCACTCGAGCGCGTCGTGCTTTCGCGCGAGCCGGGTCATCGCGCGGCCGACCTTGCCGTAGAGCGCGGCGCTCTGCGGGAAGGCGCGGACGGCCTCCTTGTACGAGAGCGCGGCCTCTTCGTCCTTCCCGGCCGCCTCGTAGAGGGCGCCGAGCTTCTCGTGGCCCTCCTTGTAGTCGGGGTCGAGCTCGAGCGCCTTCGCCGCCGACGCGATGGCCTCGTCGCGCTCCCCGAGGGCGGAGCTCGCCTCGGCCAGGTTCTTGTGCGCGAGCGCATCGTCCGGACGGAGGCGCAGCGCGGCCTGGAGGGCGACCCGCGCCGGATCCCAGCGCTTGCGCTTCACCTGCGCGACGCCGAGCGACACCCGCACCGACGCGTCTTGCGGCTCGAGCTTCACCGCGCGCTCCAGCACGTCGGCCGCCTTCTCCAGCAAGACGGCGCGGGCCTTCTCGTCCGCCTCCGCGTCGGCCAGGCGCACGTACGCGCCGCCGAGCGCGGTCAGCATCTTCGCCTCGTCGGGCAGCGACTTCATCGCGGCCTCGAACGCGCGCGTCGCCTCCTTGTCCTTCTTCAGCGCGATGTAGATGTTCCCGAGGCGCACGCTGCCCTCGGCCCACGCCGGCTCGAGCGACACCGCCGTCTCGTATGCGGTCGCCGCCTCCTCCGGCTTGCCGAGCGCGGCACACGCCTCACCGAGGGCCTTGAACGTGCCCGCGTGCGTGGGCCGATAGTGCGCGGCGTCCTTCAGGTGCTTGCGCGCCTCCTCGTGGCGGGCGAGGAGGTTCCCCGCGAGGCCGAGCTGGTAGAGCGGCTCGGGCTCCGACGGCGCGAGCTCGACCGCCTTCGCGAACGCGTCGAACGACTCCTCGAGCCTCTTCAGGCGCCGCAGTGTGAAGCCGACCCGCGCGTGGATGCTCGGATCGTCGGCGAGGTCCCGGAGCGCCGTCTTGTACGATTCGACGGCCGCCGAATCGTCGCCGAGCGCCTCCAGCACCCCGCCGATCGCCACGTGTACGTCCGCCCATCGAGGCTCGAGCGCGACCGCACGCTGGTAGGCCGCGAGCGCCTCCTTGTTCTCGCCGTACTCGGCGCAGGCGCGGCCGAGGAGCTTGTGGGCCTCGGCGACCTCCTCCTTCAGGCGGATCGAGTCGCGAAGCGTCCGCGCCGCGTCCTCCCACTTGGCGATCCCCGACAAGGCGCGGCCGTGCTCGAGGAAAAGATCCGCGCGCTCGGGGGCGAGCTTCGTCGCTCGCTCGTAGACGTTCGCCGCTTCCGCCCACTTCGCGATCCGCACGTAGCAGTGCCCCGCCTTCTCGAGGGCGTCGAGGTTCTCCGGCTGCAGCCTCGACACGTGGTCGTAGGCCTTCGCCGCTCCCTCCCATCGCTCGAGGCGCATCGCGATCTCGCCGAGCGCGGTCTGCGCGTCGAGGTGATCGGGCTTGAGCGCGGTGGCCTGCCCGTAGGCGCCGAAGGCGTTCTCGAAGTTCCCGAGCGAGGCGTATGTCGCGCCGAGCTGCAGGTGCGCGTCGAAGTAGTCGGGCTTGTTCGAGACGACCCGGGTGTAGGCCTTGATGGCCTCGTCCGGTTTGCCGAGCCGCTGGTAGGTGGAGCCGAGCTGGAACCGCGTGTACGCGTCGGCGGGATCGACGAGGAGGCTCGTCTTCAGCAAATCGAGGAGCTTCTCGAGTTTCTCGGTCTCGCTCATGAGGGCGAGGACGACGATAACAGCTCGCTATTTCTCTAGCGACCCCGTGTCGATGGGGGCGCAGTTCTTCCGCCCGGACATGGCGCAGTCCTCCATCTTGGACATCGCGGTGAGCCTCTGGACGATGATCCAGCCCACCCCCGCCAGCACCACGACCAGGGCCAGCGCGATGAGGGGCCCGTAGCGCTTCGCGGGCGCTTCCGGCCGACCCGGCTCGTTCCCCTCCCCCGACCCCGACGCGTCGGGGACACCCCCCTGGGCGCGGGTGATCCGCTTCAGGTCGTCTGTGATGCGGCCGGGCATGAACCCTCAGCCGCACGTGTGCGTGGTGGTCGAGCAGTGTGCCGTCGGGTAGTTGCAGCAGTCGGAGTCCTGGGTGCACATGCCGTCGGCGTTGGGCGCGCAGCACGTATTGGCGCCCGAGTCGCCGGTGCGGCACGCGTAGCCCGAGCTGCAGCACGTCGTCGGGCCGGCGTCGTCGGTCAGACAGGTTTCTCCGGGGCCGACCTTGCAGCCGTTGCCGCAGGTACCGTTCGGATTGCACGGGATCCCGTCCGGGCACGCACACGTTCCGCCGCACGTGTCCGAGACGCCGCAGACTCCGGGGCAGTTCGGCACGCACTGGCCTTCCTCCACGTACGGCGCATCCGACTCTCCGCCGCAGGCCCCGGCGACCCCCACCAGGGGTATCCCCTCGGGGCTGCACTGGTAGCCGGTCTCGCCGACGCACGCCGACTGGCCGCATGGGATCGTCACCTCGTCGGTAGCGCTCGTCGGGATCTCGCAATTGCAGACGCCGCCGTCGTCCCCCGAGTCGTCGCCGCCGCCCCCGTCGTCACCGTCATCGGGCGAGTACGACTTGGGTTTGCAAGCAAGGACCAGGAGGAGGAGCCCCCCGGCGACCAGCCATCGTGACATCGCGCCCTATATGCCACTGGCTCTTCAGTCATTCCAGTCACTCTTCTTGGCCGGCGGAGGGGGCCGGGCGGG
>JBEKGQ010000840.1:0-3372 GCA_050012715.1 Polyangiaceae bacterium | reverse complement strand
CCCACGGCGATGAGCGACTCGGCGAGACGCTGGAGGCCGAGCATGACGCGGGCCTCCGGGTCGGGGTGGAGGAGGATCTGGATGAATTGATCGGCGGCGTCGATCCGGAGCGCCAGCTTCTTGATGAGGCGGAGCGCGATCTCGGTGTTGTTCGAGATCATCGCCTCGAGGGTCTTGCCGTCGATGACGAGAGCGCTCGCGTCCTCCACGACGGTCGCCGTGGCGCTCCGCGGCTTCTCGTTCAAGATCGCCATCTCGCCCAGGAAATCACCCCTGCCGAAGGTGGCGAGGGTGCGCTCGCTCCCGTGGATCGCCTTCGAGACGCGCACCACCCCCGACTGGATCACGAACATCACGTCCCCGCTCTCGCCCTCGCGAAAGAGGACCTCTCCCGCCGGAAACACGCGCCCGAAGCGCGGGGTGAGAGAGTCGGACATGAGCGCCCAAAGAGTACCTGCTGCGTTTCCCGCAAGTCAAAGAACGACCGCTTAAAGCAACAAGGCCCGAGAGGTAGCTCTCGAGCCTCGCCACGATTCTTCAGTTGAGCGTTCGAGCGCGTGACCTCAGTCCATATCGAAGTCGCCGCCCCCCATACCGCCCATGCCGCCCATTCCTCCCATGCCGCCCATCCCTCCCATGCCGCCCATGCCGCCCATTCCTCCACCACCACCGCCGCCGCCCGAAGACTCCTTCTTCGGCTTGTCGGCGACGACGGCTTCGGTGGTGAGCATCATGCCGGCGACGCTGGCCGCGAACTCGAGGGCCGAGCGGACGACCTTGGCAGGGTCGATGACCCCGGCCTTGAGGAGGTCTTCGTAGGTCTCGGTCTGGGCGTTGAAGCCGAAGCCCCCCTGCCCTTCGCGAACCTTGTCGACGACGACCGACCCTTCGGCGCCCGCGTTGACCGCGATCTGCCGGATGGGAGCCTCGATGGCGCGCCAGACCAGGTCGACGCCGACCTGCTCCGACGGAGACACCTTGAGCCCCTTGAGGGCCTTGGCAGCCCGGATGAGGGCGACGCCGCCGCCGGGGACGATCCCCTCCTCGACCGCAGCGCGCGTGGCGTGGAGCGCGTCCTCCACGCGGGCCTTCTTCTCCTTCATCTCGGTCTCGGTGTGGGCGCCGACCTTCACCACCGCCACGCCACCGGCGAGCTTCGCGAGCCGCTCCTGGAGCTTCTCCTTGTCGTAGTCGCTCGTCGACCGCTCGATCTCCTTGCGGATCGCCTCGACGCGGCCCTTGATCTCCTTCGGGTCGCCGGCGCCGTCGATGATCGTCGTGTTGTCCTTGTCGATCTTCACGCGCTTGGCGCGCCCGAGGTCCTTCAGCGTGATCGTGTCGAGCTTCACGCCGAGATCCTCGCTGACGACCTGGCCCTTCGTGAGGATGGCCACGTCCTTCAGCATCTCCTTGCGGCGATCGCCGTAGCCGGGGGCCTTCACCGCCGCGATCTTCAGGAGACCGCGCAGCTTGTTGACCACCAGCGTCGCGAGCGCCTCGCCCTCGACGTCCTCCGCGATGACGAGGAGCGGCCGGCCGTCGCGCGCCACCTGCTCGAGGAGCGGCAGCATGTCGTGCAGGCTCGAGATCTTCTTCTCGCTGATGAGGATGTACGGCTCGTCGAGCTCGACCGCCATCTTGTCGGGCGCGGTGACGAAGTACGGGCTGAGGTACCCGCGGTCGAACTGCATGCCCTCGACCACCTCGAGCTGGGAGTCCATCCCCTTGGCTTCCTCGACGGTGATGACGCCTTCCTTGCCGACCTTCTCCATCGCGTCGGCCAGCATGTTGCCGATCGTCGTGTCGCCGTTGGCGCTGATGGTGCCGACCTGGGCGATCGTCGCCTTGTCCTTGGTCGGCGTGGAGGACCCCTTCACCGCCGCGACCACCGCCGCGACCGCGGCGTCGATGCCGCGCTTGAGCGCCATCGGGTCGGTCCCGGCCTCGACGAGCTTGATGCCCTCGGCGAAGATCGACTGCGCGAGCACGGTCGCCGTCGTCGTCCCGTCGCCGGCCTTGTCGCTCGTCTTGCTCGCGACCTCGCGCACCATCTGCGCGCCCATGTTCTGGAGCTTCCCGACGAGCTCGATCTCCTTCGCGACGGTCACGCCGTCCTTCGTCACCACCGGCGAGCCGTAGCTCTTCTCGATGACGACGTTGCGGCCCTTGGGCCCGAGGGTGACCTTCACCGCGTTGGCGAGGGCGTTGACGCCCTCGAGGATCGCGTGGCGGGCGTTGCGGTTGTAGGCAATCTGCTTGGCGGCCATGTGCGTTCCCTTCCTTCTCAGCTCAGCACCGCGAGGACTTCGTCCTCGCTGAGGATCACGTGATCGACGCCGTCGAGCTTCACCTCCGTGCCCGAGTACTTGCCGAGGAGGATCTTGTCCCCCTCCTTCACCTCGAGCGGACGGAGCTTGCCGCCCTTGAGCATCTTGCCGTTGCCGACGGCCACGACCATGGCCTCGACCGGCTTCTCCTTCGCGGTGTCGGGGATGATGATGCCCCCCTTGGACTTCGTCTCGGCGTCGAGGCGCTTGACCACGATGCGGTCAGCGAGCGGGCGGATCTTCATGGCGTTTCTTTCCTCCCCCGGTGGGGCTTGGGACGGACTCTTTGGCTGGCGCACCCGCGCTTTGGCACTCTCCACGCGCGACTGCCAGCGCCGCGGAAGGTAAGCGCATTGCGGCTGGGGTCAAGGGGCAACGAAGCATCGCTGCCGAGCGCGCCACCAGCGCGAGCGTGCTTGACAACGCTGCGCCCGCGAATAGTGTTCGCGCTCCCGAACGCCAGGTCCGCCTTGCGTTCGGCTAGCTTGATCCTCAGCAATGTCCGACTCTTGGGGGATCGTCTAACGGCAGGACAGCAGATTCTGGCTCTGCTTATCAAGGTTCGAATCCTTGTCCCCCAGCCACGGTGCGCTGCCAGAGCGCGCCTCTCCTTGCTTCGCAGGTCTTCCTTCAGCGGATCGTCACCAGGTCCCATCGTCTAGCGGTTAGGACACCGGCCTCTCACGTCGGTAACACGGGTTCAATTCCCGTTGGGATCGCCATATTCCCGTGTGAGAGCGGGAAGTTAGGAACGGGGCTTCCCTTTCCGGACAGTCCGGACAGGGAGACTTCGGCGAGCAGCGCCTCGGGTAGAGCGGGGTGCGGCTCGCCGAATCGGCCGCGCAGCACGGCGGCCTCATCGACGTACTCCATCGTCTGCGAGACGTTCACGTGGCCTGCCGCGGCCAGCAGCCACTGCATCGGCTTGCCCGCGACCGCCCAGTGCGTGAGGCAGGTGTGGCGGAGGTCATGGAAGTCGCACTGGCGGCGGTCGGCGTCGTCGGCGAAGAGCTCCTCGCGGTCGCAGCCGGCGGCGACGAGATCC
>JBEKGQ010000839.1:0-3381 GCA_050012715.1 Polyangiaceae bacterium | reverse complement strand
AGCTTGAACGCCGTCTCGCCGCGGATGACCGTCGCCCCGCGCGATCGCATCGCGTCGACCTCCTCGTCGAGCATCTTGAGGCCGCGCTCGATGGTCTCCCGGAACCGCACCTCTTCTTGCTGGCTGACGCTGGCGATGACCTCGCGCCGCGTGACGAGCTCCGGATACGCGTCGCCCATCAGGCGGACCACCTCGAGCGCGATCTCGTGGAGGAACGGCTCGCGGATGCCGAGGCGGTGCCCGTGACGGATCGCCCGCCGCATCACGCGACGGAGCACGTACTCGCGCCCGGCGCGGTCGGGGAAGACGCCCTCCGCGAGGAGGAACGCCGTCGTGCGCGCGTGGTCGGCGATGACGCGCATCGACACGTCGTCGTCCCCCTGCGAGCCGTGGTAGCGCTTGCCGCTGATCTCGCTCGCCTTGTCGACGAGGGCGCGGAGCACGTCGGTCTCGTAGTTGCTCGTGACGCCCTGGAGCACGCTCGAGATGCGCTCGAGCCCCATGCCGGTGTCGACGCACGGGCGGGGCAGCGGCGTCAGGGTCGCGGTCCCGTCGGGCGCGACGGTGCGCTCGAACTGCATGAAGACGTTGTTCCAGATCTCGGTCCAGCCGAGGCCGTCCGACGTCGGCTCGTCGCCCAGCGCACCGTAGGGGACGCCGTTCGCGACGTCGCCGTTGTACCAGTGGATCTCGGTGCACGGGCCGCAGGGGCCCGTCTCGCCCATCTGCCAGAAGTTGTCCTTCATCCCGAGGCCGACGATGCGCTCGTCGCCGAGACCGGAGATCTTCTTCCACAGTGCGCGCGCCTCGTCGTCGGCCGCGATGCCCTCCGCGCCGCCGAAGACGGTGATCATCAGGCGCGACGGATCGAGCGCCACCGTCTTCGTGAGGAGCTCCCACGCGAAGGCGATCGCCTCCTCCTTGAAGTAGTCGCCGAAGGAGAAGTTGCCGAGCATCTCGAAGAACGTGTGGTGCCGCGCGGTGACGCCGACGTTCTCGAGGTCGTTGTGCTTGCCGCTGATGCGGATGCACTTCTGCGCGCTGGTGGCGCGCTTGTAGGCCCGCTGCTCCTTGCCGACGAAGACGTCCTTGAACTGGACCATCCCCGCGTTCGTGAACATGAGCGTGGGATCGTTCGGTGGAACGAGCGGCGAGCTGGGGACGACCTCGTGCCCATGGCCGCGGAAATACTCGAGGAAGGTGCGGCGCACCTCGGCGGAAGAATGACCGGACATCGCAGCGTGCGTATAGCACGCGGGGACGGCGCTCTAGGGAGGAGGAGCCTGGTACGGGTTGTCGGAGGCCGACGCCGCGGGCGGAGGGCTCTTGTAGGGCGACCAGGGAATCGTGGGCGCCGGCGCGGCCGACGCGCTCGGCGCGCTCGGCTCGTGCCCCGGGGGCCAGGTGTGGTGGGCGCCGCTGCCCTCTGGCCGTCCGGCCGATGCGCTCGTCGACGGTCGAGCCGACGGCGCGGTCGACGAGGCGGTCGAGGTCAGCGCAGATGTCGCCGCGCTCACGCTGGCCGGCGGGGTCACCGCGAGCGGCTTGCCGTTGTCCGAGGGCGCGCTCGCGCTGGACGTCGCCGGCTTCGTGTCGGGCAGCGGCACGACCTGGAGCTCCACCGCGCGGTCGCCCGTTCCGCCGCCGATGCCCCTCGCCGCGAGCCATCCCTTGATCTCGGTCGGGTAGCGGTAGAAGGCAGCCCCTCCCCCCGCGACCACCAGCAGCGTGAGCCAGAGCCAGGCCTTGCTCGTCTTCGGGATCTTGATCGGCTCCTGATCCAGCGCGCTCGCCACCTCCGTCGCCGGCAGGTCCTTCTTCTTCACGAGCGCGACCGTCCCCGCGTCGCTCGGCCGGTCGAAGCGGCCCTCGCGCTTGGTCTCGGGCGCCACGCTGGCCGCCTTCTTGGGCTGCCGCTCGCTCATCACGGTCGGCGCGAAGGCGACGTCCGGCTCGGGCAAGCTCGTCGTCGTCGTCTCGCCCCCCGACACGACGCGCTCGCGCGCCTCCTCGACCGCCTTGTTGAGGATCTCCTTCCGCTTCTGCGCGAGCTCCGGCAGCTCCGTCCGCAGGAACGCGGCGACGTCCTCGCTCGTCGTCGCCTCGCCCAGCTCCTTCATCGCGGCCTCGAGCGCCCGCTGCATCCCCGCCGCGGTGGGGAAGCGCGCCTCGGCGTCGAGCGCGATCGAGCGCTCCAGCACGCGCACGATCGGCTCGGGCAGGCCCTCGGCCAGCGGCGGCGCCTCGTCGCTCATCAGCTTGCGGATCACCTCGATGTCGTCGTCGCCGTCGTAGGGAAGCTTGCCGATCAGCAGCTCGTGCAGGCACACGCCGAGGGCCCAGACGTCCGTGCGGCGGTCGACGGTCTTGCCCTTCTGCACCTGCTCGGGGGCCATGTACTGGATCTTGCCCTTCACGACGCCGGTGCGCGTCTCGCCCTGCTTTCGGTTGTGCGCCTTGGCGATCCCGAAGTCGATCACCTTCACCGAGCCGGTGGACGCCACGAGGATGTTCTGCAGCGAGACGTCGCGATGGACGATCTCGAGCGGGTCCCCCTTGTCGTCCCGCATCTCGTGCGCGGCGTGGATGCCCGCGGCCGCGTCGGCGACGACCCGGATGACCACCCCGGTCGGGAGCCGGTGCCCGCGCTTGGTGACGAGCTTGCGCACCTTCGCGAGGGAGTCGCCGTCCACCCACTCCATGACGATGAAGAGGACGTCCTGCTGCTCGCCGAGGTCGAGGATCTGCGCGACGTTGGGGTGCTGGATGGCCGAGGCGATGCGCGCCTCGTCGAGGAACATCTCCTGGAAGCGCGGATCGTCGACGAGCTCCGTCCGGATGGTCTTGATGGCGAAGAGCTTCTCGAAGCCGCGCTTGCCACGCAGGCGGGCGAGCCAGACCGTGG
This sequence comes from Polyangiaceae bacterium, assembly GCA_050012715.1. Lineage (GTDB taxonomy): Bacteria > Myxococcota_A > Polyangia > Polyangiales > Polyangiaceae > Palsa-1150. The sequence continues at coordinate 476 of JBEKGQ010000839.1, read as the reverse complement.
CCATGCCGCCGGTCGCGATCGGGCAGAGCAGCTCGTACCGGTCGAGCCGATAGCCGGCGCGCAGGATGGACTCGGCCGCCTCCATGGTCCCCCATCAGAGTACCGGATTTCTCCGGTCCCTACAGCGCGGCGACCATGAGGCCCTGGTCGGCCCCCCGGAGCGCGCTCTGCACCGCCCCGTCCACGGCGTCGTCCTGCAGCTGGCGGCGGCCCTGATCGGAGATCACCTGCCCGGAGCCGAATGTGGTCGCGGCACCCGAAAGTGTTCCCTTGAGGGTCTGTTCCCGCCGCACGGCGAACTCGACGCGAGCCTGCACCTGCGTGTTTCCTTCGACCCGGGCCTCGGTCATCTGCATGACCGACCCGTCGAGCGTCAGGATCGGAAGGTGCCGCTCCGTGGCCTGCGCGAGGAGCGCCGCGTCCGCGTCCACGATGGCCGTCCCCTGCAGGGCCCGGGCGCGCGACCGCGCGGCGCT
>JBEKGQ010000838.1:0-3386 GCA_050012715.1 Polyangiaceae bacterium | reverse complement strand
ACGCCCGCACGCCGGGGCAAGCTATGCTCCCGCCTGCCATGACCTCCGGTCCCGCACCCGCGGCGCTTTGGGTACTCTTTCGTGACCGACCCGTGCTCGACCCGGCCGCCGTCGAGGCTTCCCTCGGCGAGGGCGCCTCCGTCGACGGGACCGAATCGCTCCTCCAGGTGCACTGGCCGGATCGCTCCGTCCGCGTCGTCTCGCTCGATGCTCCGCTGCCCAAGGCCGTGATCGACCAGTGCCTCCCGGTCGCGCACCTCCGTCCCGAGCAGAAGGAGGAGCTCGCGTCCCACGGCGCGCACGCCCTCGTCGTCCACGAAGGCACCGCGCCGCCCGGCGTCGACGGCCTCGTCGCGCTCTACCGCACGGCGTGGGCGCTCCGCGAGGGCGACTCCGACGACGGCCCGCGCTCGATGCTCGGGGTGATGAACGCCGTCACGTGGATGTGCCTCACCGAGGAGATGCTCGGCCAGACGATGAGCCCCGAGTTCGTCGCCGCGGTCCGCGCGAGCCCGGCCGAGTCGCTCGCCTTGTGGCTCGGCTTCGTGAAGCTCTTCAAGCCCGACGGGGCGACGTGGCTCGTGACGCGCGGCGGCTCGCTCGTCGGGCTGCCGGATCTGGCGTGGCTGGCGAAGGACCTCGACGAGACCGACGCCGTCTTCTCCATGTTCGCGAGCGTCCTCGACTACGCCTTCACGAGCGGCTCGCGCCTCGCCGTCGGGCACACCATCGACCTCTCGGAGCGCCCGCTCAAGCTGCGGGCGCCCTACGAGTACGTCGAGTACATCGGCGAAGACACGCTCGTCCTCGAAGCCACCTAGGCCGACGACCGCGCGATCAGCGGTTCGCGTCCTCTTTGGCCTCGACCGCCATCAGCAGCAGCGCGCCGGCGAAGGCCATGCGGCGGTCGACGACGCCGGGTTGCCAGGCGGCGGTGTCCATCGTGGCCTTGTAGCCGATGAAGGCGAAGTGCTGGATGAACGTGCCCACCTGCTGGTTGCCGAGGTTGAACGCGAACGTGTACGGCAGGAACTTGAAGAGGCGGCGCAGGAAGGTCGTCCCCGTCTCGAGGATCGTGCCGACCTGCTGGTCGTCCGTGTTGAGGATGTGCCACTCGTCGCGCAGCCACGAGCGCCAGCCCTTGCGGCGGAACGCGCCGATCTTGGCGTTGCTCACCGGGTCGAACACGTCGAAGAGGCCCGCCCAGTCCATGATGTTGCGCTGCTTGATGCGGAGGAGCTCCACCTTCTTCGACGAGTCGGAGTAGATGCGGATGTCGTCCTTGATCTTGAAGAGCTTCTCCTGACAGAAGACGATCGGCGTCCCCTGGAGGTCGAAGATCTCGAACGTCGGCGCGATGGCGAGGACCTTGCGCTTGCAGCTGACGACGCTCTGGTCGTACCAGATGCTCGACATCGCCGAGGAGCCTGCCGGGACCATCGCCTGGTTGGGTGCGTTCGCCATGGCGCGCGAGGGTACTCTACTCGTCGCGCTCGCGGCGGGGATCCTTCGAGAGGTCGGCGGTGACCTCGTCGATGGACGCTCCGCCCGTGTCGTCGTCCTTCGGGGGTGCCGGCCGGCGCGAGCGGATGCCGGAGTTCTTCGTCTCCGTGCCCTTGGCCGCGGCCTTGGCGCGCTTGCTCTTCGGCGGCGGGACGGTCGGCTCCGCCTGACGCTTGCTCTTCGGCCCCAGGCCGCTCGGGCGGCGCATCTCGGGCTGCGTGTCGGCTTCCGGGGGGAACGGCTGTTTGCGAGGCACGCTCCCACAAAGGTAACCGGACGCGACACCGCTGGCGAGTATCCGCCGAGTGTCGGCCGGCACTCTCTCGACAGGGTCTCTCGACAAGCGCTCGACGGTGTCAGGCGGGGAGCAGCAGTGCACGCAGAGGTGCGCTCAGCTCCTCCTCGCGGGGCGCTCCCTCGAGGAGCGGCGCCATCGGTGCGCTGGACAGCGTGTGCCAGTAGAGGACGTGCCCCGCCTGCCGCGCGCGCACCTGCCACAGGGCGCCCGCGAACGCCTTCGCGGTGTACGTCGGGTCGAGCGTGATGCCCCACTGCTCGCGCGCCACGCGCGTCGCCTCGTCGCCGGCCTCCGTGACGTGGCCGTAGCCGCCGCCGAGGAAGCGCACGTCCGTCGTCATCCGGCGACGCATCGTCGCGAAGCTCGCCTTCACCCCCGCGCGCCTCGCGCAGGCCCGTGCCAGCCAGAGCGCCGACAGCCGCAGCACCCACGGCGGGGTCGACACGCACACGCCCACCACGCGCGTCCGCATCCCCTCCGCCTCGAAGCCCGCGGCGAGCCCGCCCGCCGTTCCCCCCGAGCCGAGCGCCACGACGCACACATCCGGCTCCGGCAGCTCGCCGCGACGCACCTGCGCCGCAAGCTCGCGCGCCGCGCTCACGTAACCCATCGAGCCGACGACGCTCGAGCCGCCCACCGTGATGAGCCGCGACCCCGCCGCCACGCGCCGGGCGAGCGCCAGCGGCGCCGCGCCCCACGAGCCCACCGGGATCGGGTGCAGCCCGAGCGCGAGGCTCGCGCGCAGCACCTCGACGACGCGCGGCGACGCGGTTTGCGGCACGAGCACCGCCTCGACCGTGAGCCCCACCTTGCGGCCGAAGTACGTCGTGGCGAGCACGTGGTGGCTGCCCGCCGCCCCGACCGTGACGACGCGCTTTGCCCCCCGCGCGCGGGCGTCGGCGAGGAGGTGCTCGAGCTTGCGGACCTTGTTGCCGCCGTAGACGTCGCTCGTGCGATCGTCGCGCTTGATCCACAGTTCGGTGCCGCTCCCGGCTGCCACCTCGTCGTCGCGCGCGAGCAGGCCTTCGACGCGCTGCACCGGAGTGGGGTAGTGGCCGAAGCGGACGAGGGGGGGAGCGACGTGCGGGGGCGTCATCGGAAACACGCGGGAAACGTGCGGGTGCTAGCTGAGGCTTGCATGCCAGCGCTCGCCGGGCTTCCATCGCGCGCGGCGGCGCCGGGAACCTGACCCATGAAGAAGATCGAAGCCATCATCAAACCGTTCAAGCTCGACGAGGTGAAGGATGCCCTCGCCGAGGTGGGGGTGCAGGGGATGACCGTCACCGAGGTGAAGGGCTTCGGGCGGACGGGCGGCAAGAAAGAGGTGTACCGGGGGTCGGCGTACGTCGTCGACTTCGTACCGAAGGTGAAGATCGAGGTCGTCGTCCCGGACGATCTCGTGCACGACGTGCTCGACGCCATCGAGAAGAGCGCCAAGACGGGGCGCATCGGGGACGGGAAGATCTTCGTCGTGCCGGTCGAAGAGGCGGTTCGGATCAGGACGGGCGAACGCGGCAAGGAAGCGATCTAGGGAGAGAATGACCATGACACCGAAGGAAGTGCTCGAGCTCGCGAAGAAGCACGA
>JBEKGQ010000837.1:0-3395 GCA_050012715.1 Polyangiaceae bacterium | reverse complement strand
GGGAATCGCCGCGAGACGCAGCGGGTCGCGCGCGAGCCAGGCCTCGAGGTCCTCGCTCCCGACCGGCGCGAGCAGCATCGCGCGCGACTCGGCCAGGCGCGCGCGCATCCCCTCCGGCGTCACCGCGGCGGCGAGCTTCTTCCGCGCCGCCGGTCCCGCGTACGCCCAGGCCAGCGTCGCGTCCTCCGGCGGGCCACCCACCGGCGCGCGATCGAGGACCTGCGCGATCGCGGGCGCGTCTCGCAGCGACGCCGCGACGCCCTCCGCCACCGCGGTCACGTCGTCGGCGTTCGCGCCGCGCACCAGCACGAGCACCGGATCGCGCCCCCCGAAGGCGCGGGTCCAGCGCCCCAGCGCGCCGGCGTCGCCGCTCTCCGGGAACAGCGTCGACAGGTCCGTCGACAGGGTCAGCCGCGAGGCGGTCAGCCACGCGCACGCGACCGTCACGAGCACGAGCACGACGCGCGCCGCCCAGCGCGTCACCCGGTCTCCTGGGCCACCTCGGGCTCCTTCTCGATGTGTACGCGGAGCCTCGTCACGCGCCGCCGCGCGATCGCGAGCACCTCCGCCGTGCCCCCGCGCCCGAGCGGCACCTTGTCGCCGGCGCGCGGCAGGCGCCCGAGCAGCTCCACGACGAGCGCGCCCACCGGCTCGCCGAGGTCCGCGTCGGCCACGTTGACCCCGATGGGCCGCAGCTCGTCCATCGTCGCGCGGCCGTCGACCTCCCACGTGTCCGGCGAGCCCGGGACCCGGATGACCTTCTGCGGCTCCTCGTCGAACTCGTCGCGGATCTCGCCGACGATCTCCTCGAGCAGGTCCTCCATCGTCACGATGCCGCTCGTCCCGCCGTACTCGTCGACGACGACCGCGATCGGCGTCTGCTTGCGCTGCATCTCGCGCATCACCTCGACGCCGTTCTGCACCTCCGACACGAAGAGGATGTTCCGCCGCAGCGCCGACACGTCGGACATCGACGCCGCGTCGGGGTGCAGGAGAAAGTCCTTCGCGTAGAGGTAGCCGGCGACCTCGTCGAGCGACGGGCCCTTCGTCAGCAGGATGCGCGAGAACTGGTGCGAGCGCACGAAGCGCTGGGCGTCCTCGCCCGTCGTCATCACCGGCAGCGACACGACGTCGACCCGCGGCACCATCGAGTGGCGCGCGGCGCGCTGCGAGAAGCGCATGACCCGCTCGAAGAGCTCCCCGGTCACCTTGCCTTGCGGCGAGCGCGCCACGCTGGCGGCCAGGATGGCGACGATCTCGTCCTCACTGAAGCGCCCCTCGACGCTCCCGACGTCGGGCGGCAGGCCGACCGCGCGCAGGATGAGGCGCGACGAGCGCTCGAGGAGCCACAGCAGCGGGAGGAACGTGACGTAGATCGCGCGGAGCGGGATGGCCGACGCGACCGCGGTCCCTTCCGAGCGCTGGATCGCGATGAGCTTGGGGACGAGCTCGCCGAAGAGGACGTGCGCGTACGTGAGGATCGTGAAGGCGACCACGTCGACCGCGACGTGGAGCCCGCCGGTGGCGGGCGAGCCCCGGATGGCCATCATGGTGCGGTCGAGGACGCCCGCCATCGCCGGCTCGCCGATCCACCCGAGGCCGAGGCTCGCGAGCGTGATGCCGAACTGGGTCACCGACAGGTACCGGTCGAGCCGGCTGACGATGACCTCGGCGATGCGCGCCTTCCGCTCGCCTTTGCGGGCGCGGGAGCGGAGACTGGTGGCCCGGACCTTGACCAGCGCGAACTCGGCCGCGACGAAGAATCCGTTGAGCGCGATGCAGAGCGCGGCGACTATCAGGCCCCACACGGGGGACCATTCGTATCACGGCTCCTCCGCCCCGAGGCTCTGGTGACGGATCACGAGCTCATCGTCTTTCTGCTGGCGCTGGCCGTGCTTCTCGGCGCGGCGCGGCTCCTCGGCGAGCTGGGGCGCATGTGGGGGCTGCCGATCGTGGCGGGCGAGCTCGCCGCCGGCCTCGTCCTCGGGCCGACGGTGCTCGGGCGCGTCTCGCCGCGGGCCGAGGCGTGGCTGTTCCCGTCCGCGCCGGCCGGGGAGATGCTCCGCGGCTACGAGACGGTCGCGCTCGTCATGCTCCTCGTCGTGGTCGGCATGGAGGTCGACCTCGGCGTCCTGCGGCGGCGGGCCCGGACCGCGCTGCCGACGGGCCTCCTCGGCATCGTGCTCCCGGCCGGCGCGGGGATCGCCCTGGGGTTCCTCCTGCCCGCCGCCGATCTCGCCGATCCGTCGCGCCGCACCGCGCTCGCGCTGCTCCTCGGCGTCGCGCTCGCCATCTCCGCGCTCCCGGTCATCGCGAAGACGCTGCTCGACCTGGGGCTCTTCAAGTCGGACGTGGGCCTTCTCGTCATGGGCTCCGCGATGATCGACGACGTGGTCGGCTGGCTCGCGCTGTCGCTGCTGCTCGGGCCCGCGCTCGGTCCGGTGGTCGACGCGCTCACGGTGGCGCGCACCGCGGCGATCGGCGTCGCGCTCGCGGTCGTCCTCTTCGTGGCGGGACGGCCCCTCCTCGACCGGCTGCTCGCGCGCATCGAGCGCGGCGGCGCCACCGCTCCCGGGCGGATCTTCGCCGTCGTCCTCGTCGTCGCGCTCCTCGGCGCGGCGGCGATGCACGCCATCGGTCTCCACGTCGTCTTCGGCGGGTTCGTCGCGGGCCTCCTCGTGGGCGGCCAGGGCAAGGTGCACGCGCGCGCGCGCGCCGCGGTCGGCGAGATCGTCGCCGCCGTCTTCGCCCCCGTCGTCATCGCGTCGGTCGGCCTCCGCGTCGACCTCGCCACCGCGTTCGACCTGCCGCTGTGCCTCGTCGTCTTCGCGGTCGCGTCGGTGCCGAAGATCGTCGGCTGCGCGCTCGGGGCGCGCGCGGGCGGCCTCCGCTGGCGCCAGGCGAGCGCGGTCGGCTTCGGGATGAACGCGCGCGGCGCGATGGGCATCGTCCTCGCCGCCATCGCCTACGACGCGGGGCTCGTCGGCGAGCGCATGTTCGTCGCGCTCGTCGTGATGGCGCTCGGCACGTCGCTCCTCAGCGGCCCGACGATGAAGTGGCTCCTCTACCGCGCCGAGCCCGAGGAGGACGTCGTGACGCTCCTCCGCCGCGGCGCCTTCGTGAGCGAGCTGCACGCGGCGACGCCGGGCGACGCGATCCACGAGCTGGTGCGCGCCCTCGGGTCGCTCATCACCGGCAAGAAGCGCGACGCGCGCGACGCGGTCGTCGAGCGCGAGCTGACCGCGCCGACGGGCCTCGGCGACGAGGTGGCGATCCCGCACGCCGCCATCGAGGGCCTCACGCGCCCGCTCCTCGCCCTCGGCCGCTCGCCGCGCGGCATCGACTTCGACGCCCCCGACGGCCGCCTCGCGCGCATCGTCTTTCTCTTGCTCATC
>JBEKGQ010000836.1:0-3400 GCA_050012715.1 Polyangiaceae bacterium | reverse complement strand
AATACGGCGACGGCGGGACCTACCTCGGGTGGATCGTCGCCGTGAACACGACGACCCCGACGCAGGTCGCCGGGTGGGCGACGCAGAGCTCGCGGTCGGGCATCTGGGGATCGGGGGGGCTCTCGTCGGACGGCACGACGAGCGTCTTCGGCGTCACCGGCGACACGACCTCGACCGCGCGCAACGTGTCCGACTCGCAGGAGGTCGTCCGCGTCACGGGCATGTCGGCGTTCACGCGAAGCGCGGAGAACGTCTTCGTCCCCACCGAGGCGAGCGGCTGGGACAGGCCGACGGCGGACCTGGACTACGGCGCATCCACGCCGTCCTACGTTCCCCTGCCCGCCGGCTCGACGCCATCGGCGCTCCTCGTGTCTCCGGCGAAGGCGGGGCGCGTGTTCTTCCTCGACGGCACGAATCTCAGCAGCGGCACCTACGACGCGAACCGCACCCCGGGCGGCTCGCTCGCGGACATCGTCGTCTCGGGCACCACCGGGGAGACCGTGTACACGGCGCCGACGATCTACACGTCCGCCTCGGGTCTCCACGCGACGATCAACGTCGGCGGCGGCGGAGCCGGCTGCCCGACGGGGACGATGAACACCCAGGAGATGATCGTCTCGATGCTCATCCAGCCGACCAAGTCGCCGATCGCGAGCATCGCCTGGTGCTCTCCCGTCATGTCCGGGGGTGGGCACCTCAACTTCCCGCCGATCTCGACGACCACGGACGGCGTCAGCGCCAACGCGCTCGTGTGGTTCATCGACGGCGACCAGCTCGTCGGAGTGGACGGCGACACCGGCACCCGCCTCGTCACGACGAAGGGCCTCGCCTGCGGCAACGTGCCGAGCATGAGCTTTCCGATCGCGGTCAAGAACCGCATCGTCGTCTCGGCGCTCGGCCACCTCTGCTCGTGGTCCGTGAACGGTCAGTGACGCTCAGGGACATGCGGTGGCGTTGAAGGCGCCGGAGAGGGTCGGCGGCGGCGAGGCGTCGGTGGTGCCGTACGGACCGCCGATGAGCACGGAGAACGTCCCCGTCACCGCCGACGCGGAGACGGTGTCGATGACGACGGTCCCCTGGATGGCGGTCGCCTCGGCGTCGTCGAGGGACGGCGTCACGATCTGAAGGAAGGCATTGCTGCCCGGCGCGAGCATGCAGAGGTCGGGATCGTTCTCGCCCTCGTCACCGATGAGGTAAGTGCCGGGCACGATCGACTGCGTGAGCACCTCGTCGCCCATCGCGGCCTGCGTCGTCGCGAGCTCGAGGTCGAGCCAGTACCCCGTTCCGCCGTCGGGGAACCCCGCGTCCGAGCAGAGCAGGTTGGGGAGGCCGTCCGACGTGAGGAGGATGCTCAGCGTCGGGATGATCCCCGAATCGGGCGCCGCGCTCCCGCCGCAGCCGCCGGTGAGCGACTCTCCGACCGACGCCGAGGCGACGGGGAAGGCCTGCGAGCCGGTCAGCGTCGCCATTCCCGGGCCGGGGATGGCCGGCGCGCCGTCGACCGGCGCGGGCGCCGCATCCTTCGAGCCCGTCGACCCATCGTCGGCCGCGCCCGGATTCGTCGACTTGCTGCCCCCGCACGCCCCGACCGCCGTCAGCAGCAACGAGGACGCCAGAGCCACGAACGAGAAGAGGCCGCGAGCGCCGTTGCCGCGAAGCGCCATGCCGGCAGGGTAGCACCCGCCGGACCATCAAGAAGGCTCGGGCGCGACCCTAGTCGGCCTTGGAGACGTCGACGACGAAGTAGCTCGTGTCACCGAAGCAGCTCGAGGGCACGCCCCGGTGCTCCTCGTACTGGAGGGCGACCTTGTGCCCGGCGAACGACTCGATCTTCTTGAAGACGGCGTCGTCGCGGACGGTGAACTTGAAGATCTCGGCCTGCTGGCCGGCGACGTTGACCATCGCCAGGTCGCCCTCGTTCGTCTTGCAGAGCCAGCCCTTCTGCGAAATCTTCTGCACGAAACCGACGCGCTCGCCCTTGGAGTACGAGTAGTTGAGCGTCGCGCACGTGTAGAGGCCGGACCCCGCGACGAGGAGCAGGACCGCCCCTACCGCGAGGCGGATGCCCCACTTCTTGGCCTTGGTGCCGGTCTCTTTGAGGTCCATGAGGTCACGGGAGTGTCGTAGGCCCTCGCCGGGGCGTCAACGGCGCTCTTCGCGTCGCGCGCCAGGGCCTGCGGCCTTGGTGCTAAAAAATCGGCATCACGTGCTTGCTAATTTTTTAGCACGTGACTACGGTCCGACCCATGACGAAGACCGCAATGCCCAGCCTCACCCGGCGAGAGCGCGAGATCATGGACATCGTCCACCGGCGCGGGCGTGCCACGGCCCACGAGGTGCTCGACGACCTCGCGGACCCGCCGAGCTACTCGGCCGTCCGCGCGCTCCTGCGTCTCCTCGAGGAGCGGGGGCACGTGAAGCACGTACTGGACGGTCAGCGCTACGTGTACGCGCCCGCCGTCACCCGGGGCGACGCGCGAAAGAGCGCGCTGGCCCACGTCGTCAAGACGTTCTTCGCCGGCTCCGTCGAGCAGGCCGTCGCCACCCTCGTGGAGTCGTCCCGGTCGAAGCTCTCGCGCGAGGAGCTCGATCGGCTTGGTGAAGTCATCGAACGCGCTAGGAAGGAAGGACGCTGACATGCTCATCGAGAGTCTCCTCGTGAACGCGGTTCGGGTCGCGGTGCTGCTCGGGCTCGCGCTCGTCGCGATGCCCATCCTGCGCCGCTCGTCTTCCGCCACGCGCCGGCTCGTGCTCGCACTGGCGCTCGGAGGCGCCCTGGTCCTTCCGCTCGTCTCCGCGATGGCCCCGGCGTGGCACGTCGAGGCGCCGTCCGCGGTGACGTCGCTGCGCGGCGTCGTCGTGGCCGAGCCGGTGTTGACGGCGGAGAGGGCCGCGTCGGCACCGACCGGCCCGAGCGTTCCGGCTGCTACCGCGCCCCGCGCCGAGGTTTCCCCGTGGCTGCATCCCGTCGCCCTCCTCATCGGAGTCTGGTCCCTCGGGGCGGCGCTCGTGCTCGCGCGGCTCCTCGCCGGCATCCTCCGGACGCGCGCCTTGGTCCGCCGGGCGACGCCCGCGACCACGTGGTCCCTCGCGTCCGCGCGGGCCGAGAGGAGCACGGGGCTCCGCGTCGCGGTGAAGACGACGGACGAGCTCGATGCACCCGCGGTCACCGGCGTGCTGGCGCCGATGATCCTCGTGCCACGCGCGTCGGCGTCGTGGAGCGACGACCGCCGGTACGCCGTGCTCCTGCACGAGCTCGCGCACGTCCGGCAGCGCGACTGCCTGGCCCAGGTCGTCGGCCAGCTCGCGTGCGCCGTCCACTGGTTCGATCCGCTGGCATGGATGGTCGCCCGCCGGCTGCGCCTCGAGCGCGAGCTGGCGGCCGACGACGCGGTGGTCG
>JBEKGQ010000835.1:0-3400 GCA_050012715.1 Polyangiaceae bacterium | reverse complement strand
CATGGCAAAGCGCGTCGCTTTCAGGTTCGCCGCGATCTACTTCGTTCTGTACTTCCTCCCCTTCCCGATTGACGTGCTGTTCGAGTCACCCGGTGCGCCGCCGTGGTACGCGCGGTTCTGGGACGTTCCCGTCAACGCGCTGGGGAGGCTGCTCGGCATCCACGTCGAGCTCCGGACCGTCGACGGACCCGACGGTCTTGGTCACTACGTGCAGCTCCTATGCTTCGCGCTCGTCGCCGCCGTGGCTACCGGCATCTGGTCCGCTCTCGACCGTCGCGAACCACGGGACCGGCTCGCCCACAGTCTCCTATGTGTCTGGCTTCGGTACGTCCTCGCGGCCTGGATGCTCGCCTTCGGTTTCGCGAAGGTAATCCCCTCCCAGATGCCGCTTCCGGACCCTTCTGTTCTGGTCCTGCCGTATGGCGAATCGACGCCCATGAAACTTCTGTGGACCTTCATGGGAACGGCGCCGGCGTACGAGCAGTTCGCCGGCTTCGGCGAGCTGATTGGCGGCCTGCTCCTGCTCGCACGACGGACCACCGCTCTGGGAGCGCTGCTCTGCGCGGGTGTGCTCGCGAACGTCGTGATGATGAACGTCTGCTACGACGTCTACGTCAAGGTCCAGGCGACGCATCTGCTGATGCTCTCGCTGTTCCTCTTGCTGCCGAGCGCTCGAAGGCTCGTCGACGCGCTCGTTCTCGGGCGCGCGGTCCCCGCGCTCGACCTCGAGTCACGTGTGCCTGCACCGTGGCGGCGCCCCCTCCTGGCGGCAAAGGTCGCGTTCATCGGGGGCATCCTCTACTCGCAGGCAGCCCCCGCGGCTCGGCACTACGCGGCCGTGGACGGAGCGCCGCTGCCCGAGCCGTACGGCGTCTACGACGTGGAGGAGATGCGCCGCGACGGCGAGCTCGTGGCTCCACTCCTCACGGACGCGACCTACTGGCATCGCGTCTACTTCGGCCGCCGGGGCATGGGCGTCGTCCATGCGGACGGGTCGCAGCAGACGCTCGCCTTGCCGGGAGGGAGCCGAGGAGCGTGGGCATGGACGGGCAGCGTGTTCACCGTGGGTCACGAGGAGGATGGGAGGCTACTCGTCGAGGGCACGCTGGGCGGGAACAAGGTCGCCGTGCGCGCACGTCCTACGGACCTGAAGAACTTGCGCCTCGTGCAGAGGCCCTTTCATTGGTACTTCGAGTAGCGCTTTGATGGGTGTCGACACCCCGGAGTCAATCGGTCAACCTGCGGTGTAAGCCGCCCTTCAATCGATCTCGAGCATCGAGGCCGTCGAGTGAGCCGGATGCGCCTGCGGGTGAAGGGGCCAGGCCGTCGAGAGATCCGTCCAAGTCGACGTCCCGAGCGTTCGAATGGCGCTCCGATCGGCCCGACACGTCGGCGCAAGCGCTCGAGTGGCCGAATCGAGTGGTGGAGCCGTCGGCGCAAACGCTCGAGTGGCCGACTCAAGTGCCCGCGTCGTCGGCGCAAGTCCTTCACTCGGTGGCCTCGACGCTTGCCTCGACGCCACGAGGACCTGCGTCGATGGTCCAAGCGCTTCTCTCGACGGCGCGAGTCGAGCTCACGCCCGGTCGAGCGCTCCACACCGCCAAGCGAACGCCGCCCTCGCCGCGCCGGGTCCCGCACTGCGGGCGGAAGCTGCGAGAATGCCCGTCGTGTCCTTCGTCCCCGTGGTCGTGGTGCTCGTCATCGCCCTATTGCCGGCCGCCTCGGTCATTGCGCTTGGGCTCTGGGCGAGATGGCTGCGTCGTCGGGCGCTTGTTCCACGGTGGGCCGTCTCGATCGCCTACGGCTTGGTGGTGCTCGGGGCGCTCCCCTTCGTGGTCGGCGCCGTCTGGGGATGGGCAGTCATGGGGACCAAGGCCGCGGAGCGAGGCGACAAAGCCAGGATGCTCGGGGAGGGGATCTCCGAAGCGATGAACTGCGGCTCCCTTGGCGTGATGATCGCCGTCATTGGGCTGCTGTGGCTCGGGTTCTGCACCTGGCGGTGGAGGAAGAAGTGGCGGTGAGTGGCGCGAATCGCGTGCTCACGCGTCGTCGAAGCGGGAGTACTTCGACCTGTTGCTCATGAGACTGCGCTCGAACGCGGCGAATAGCGCCCGGTCGTTGGGGACGAGCGTGGTGTAGCCCTCGTCAAGCCCTCCGCTCCCTACCTGAACGACCCGGGGCGGTAGCTCGCTGTCGTCTCCGCTCAGGCCGACACGATCCAGATTCCGAAGACCGCGAACGGCGCGTGCTCCGGTACTCGAGCGTCGGTCAGCTTGCGAAACGCGAAGGCAGTCGCGACGTCCCCGTAGAGCCCGTGCTCGTTCAGGTGCGGCCCCCAAAGGTCACGGAGCGTTGCGTCCCCTGCCGCGTAGCCGCAGTTGCACAGACCGCTGATCCCGCTCGGATCGTCTGCGACGTCGAAGCCAGCGAGGCGCCAACCATCCACGACCTGGATGTCGGCCTCCGTCCCCCACTTCGTGGCGAAGAGGGCCTCTTCGCCGGCGTCCTCCGCAACCGCGCCGATCGCAATCACGACCGGGGAGTCGTTGCCGTCATGCGCCCACCCGGCAACGACCCGCCGAACCTGATCGACGCCGACCCACGGAAGCGCTTCGCCCACCTCATCGGCGCGAGCATGTCGAGGCCACACGAGGCGGTCCACGGAGAGTGGGCACGACACATCCGCGCGAAGCAAGAACGTCTCGCGTCGGGCCGCATCCCACGGGCGGAGTCGACCGGGGCTCACCCGGATGTCCGTACCGGCGTACCTTGCGCGCATCGAGAGCGTCCTCTGCCCATCTTGCCATGATCAAGACAACCGAGCCGGGCGAGCGCCAGCGCTTCGGCGGTTCACCTCCCGAGGCGCGCTGCGCGATCCTGAAAGGGTAGTCTCATGTCCGGAACATGCCGAACACTCTCCAGTACGAGAACGACGACTTCCGCGCCTGGGTCGACGGCGCGTCGATCCAGATCAAGGCGGTCACGGCGCACGGCGACCCAGTCGACTTCGGCACCGACGAGGTGCGAGACATCATCGCGGCGCTCACCCGGATGGTCGAGGAAATCGACGGACACGCCCCTTGAGGCCAGAGCGACAAAGAAGGTGCGCTGGCGATGAACGGACGATCGCCACCGCCACCGTCGCCGCAGCGCTTGTGGCCATCGCTGCCGGGAGCGCGTGCGGCGCCCCGTCCTGGCCAACGGCCGGCTACACCGGCTGCAAGGCAGGACCACCGACGACCGCGGGCGTTGTCCCGGCTCCTTGCGAATCCGAAGCGGAAGTGCAGAAGGTGATCGGGGAGCACCGCGGCGCCCTCGCCGCGTGCGGAGGCAGGGCTCGGCTGCCGGAAGCCAACGTGTGCGTACGTCTCACGATCCAGCGGGACGGGACCGCGCGCCC
>JBEKGQ010000834.1:0-3402 GCA_050012715.1 Polyangiaceae bacterium | reverse complement strand
CAAGCTTTGCGAAGCAAAGCGCCGCGCGGGGGAGGTTGGAGGGACCCGCCAGCGCGAGCACCGACCCGACGACGCCGGGCGTGTGCCCCGATGTCCCGCGCCGCCCGCCGTCGCCGTCGCCGTCGCCGTCGCCGTCGCCGTTGCCCGTGGGTCAGCCCGGAGGCCAGGCCATCGGGCGCCCGCCGAGCACGTGGCAGTGCAGGTGGAGCACGCTCTGCCCCGCGTCGGGCCCCTGGTTGATCACGAGCCGGTACCCGCCCTCGCCGAGCCCCAGCTTCTCGGCCACGTCGCGCGCCGCCAGCAGCACCTGCCCCAGCACCGCCGCGTCCTCCGGCGTCGCCTCGTGCACGCCCACGATGTGCTTCTTGGGGATCACCAGCGCGTGCTTCGGCGCCATGGGGCGGATGTCCTCGAAAGCGACGACGTGGTCGTTCTCCAGCACCAGCTTCGCCGGGATGGTCTTCGCGACGATCTTGCAGAAGAGGCAGTCGGGGTTCGCCATGGCGCGGCGAGCGTACCGCGTTAGGTTTCCAGGCGCAGCATGTGTGGCCGCACCGCGCTCACCGCTTCGCCGGACGACCTGCGCGACATCTTCGGGCTCGACGAGACGCCGACGCTCGCGCCGCACTACAATGTGCCCCCGTCCCAGCCGCTCGCCGTCGTCCGCGTCATGCGCGACCGGGGGCGCAAGCTCGAGCTCCTGCGCTGGGGGCTCGTCCCGTCGTGGGCCGACGACGCGAAGATCGGCCACCGCCTCTCGCTCGCGCGCATCGAGACCGCGGCCACCACGCCGGCCTTCCGCGAGGCCGTCCGGAGGCGACGCTGCCTCGTCGTCGTCGACGGCTTCTACGAGTGGAAGCGCGACGGCGAGAACGCCAGCCGGCCCTACTTCCTCCGCCGCCCCGACGGCGCGCCCTTCGCCCTGGCGGGACTCTGGGATCGATGGGTCTCGAAGGACGGCGAGGTCATCGAGTCGTGCGCGATCCTCACCCAGGCGGCGCGACCGCCCGCCGACGCGGTCCACGAGCGCATGCCCGTCGTGCTCGAGAAGGACGCCTGGGACGCCTGGCTCGACCCGGCTCAGGGCGACGTGTCCGCGATCCTCGCCCCGCGGACGCCCGATCTCGTGACCTACCCCGTGACGAGCTACGTCAACGATCCGCGGCACGACGACGAGCGATGCCTCGAGAAGAGCGAGCCCCGCGAGCCCGAGCAAGGGTCGCTCTTCTGAGCCCGTTCAGGCCGATACGTCGATCTCCGACAGACGCAGCCCCGCCGCCAGCCGCTTGAGCGCCCCCTCGATCCCGGCGCGGTCGTCCTCGCTCGCGTGGAGCCCAGGCACCCCGGCGCGACCGGCGAGGTAGCGCACGCACGCCAGCTCCAGCTCCGTCAGCAGGGCCCTCCGGTCGATGCGGAGCGCCGGCACCCGGTAGCGCAGCTCGCACGCGTCGACCGAGCGCGACACGGCAAGCCCCTCGACGTGACCGTGCCCGCCGGTGAGCTGCCGCACGATGCCGCGCAGCACGACCGACCGGCGACGGGCGCGCCGCACCTCGGGGTCCTCGAAGAGCGCGAAGCTCCGGTTGCGCGAGACGAACGCCGGCACGAGCGTCATCCCCACCACCAGCGCGTCGCGCTCCACCCCGGCGCGCATCAGTCGGCGTCCTCGGCGTCGGCGCCCCCGGGCGCCGCCGGCGCGGCCAAGGTGACGCCCGCGTCCTGCAGGCGCTCCGCCTGGTAGCTCGTCCGCAACGCCGTCACGAGCTCGTCGAGGTCGCCCTCGATGATGCGGTCGAGCTTGTTCAGGGTCAGGCGGATCCGGTGATCGGTCACGCGGTTCTGGGGGAAGTTGTACGTCCGGATCTTCTGGCTGCGCTCGCCGGTCGACACCATGCTCTTGCGCGTCGCCGCCTCGGCCTTCTCCTGCCGCTCGCGCTCCACCTCGAGCAGGCGGGCGCGGAGGACCTTCAGCGCCTTGGCCTTGTTCTTCAGCTGCGACCGCTCGTCCTGGCACTTCACGATGATGCCGCTCGGCTTGTGCAGGATCTGCACCGCGCTGTTCGTCGTGTTCACGCCCTGACCACCCGGGCCGCCGCTCGCCGCGATGCTGATCTCGAGGTCCTTCTCCTCGACGTGCACCTCGACGTCGTCCGCCTCCGGGAGCACTGCCACCGTCGCGGTCGACGTGTGGATGCGCCCCTGGGTCTCGGTGGCCGGCACGCGCTGCACGCGGTGGACGCCGCCCTCGAAGCGCATCTGCGAGTAGACGTCCTTGCCGCTGATGAGCGCGATGCACTCCTTGAGGCCGCCGGTCGCGCTCTCGCTCACGTTGAGGATCTCGATCTTCCACCCCTTGGTCTCGGCGTGGCGCGAGTACATGCGGAAGAGGTCCGCCGCGAAGAGCGCCGCCTCCTCGCCGCCCTCCCCGCTCCGGATCTCGAGGATCGTGTTCTTCTTGTCGTTCGGGTCCGGAGGCAAGAGGAGCAGCTGGATCGACCCCTCGATGCCCGCCTTCTCGGCCTGCAGAACCGGCAGCTCGCCCATCGCCAGCTCGCGGAGCTCCGGATCGGCGAGGGCCTCCTCGTCGTCGCGGATCTTCTTCTCGAGGTCCTGGTAGCGGCCGAACGCTTCGACCACGGGCTGGAGATCGCTCCGCTCCTTGTTCAGCTTCTGGAGCCGGTTCCGGTCGGAGAGGTTCTCCGCCTTGCAGAGCAGCTCGTCGAGCTCGCCGTAGCGGCGCACCAGCTGCTCGAGCTTCGCGGTGGGGAGCATGAAGCGCTCCCCTTAGCATAGCCGTCCCGCTCCTCGGCGCGCGAGGCTCGCCCGCCGCCCATTCGGCCGACCGGCGTCGCCCTCAGGCCGCGCGCAGACGCTCGGCCCCGAGCAGGGCGTCGTAGGTCGGGAAGGCCACGTCGTCGTTGATCTCGGAGCTCTGCCCCTCTTCTTGCCGGAAGAGCGTCACCCGCAGGCTGGCGAGGGCCACCTCGAGCTGCGCGTCGTCGGGCTCTGCGGTCGTGATCTTCTGCACGAGGAATCCCGGCCAGAGAAGGGCGCGGAGGGGCCCGGTCGTGCAGTAGCGGGCGAAGAGACGCTGGATCTCGAAGGTCACCGCCGCGATGAACGGCAGGAACGGGAGCTTCTCGAGGAAGAAGGCGACGTTGTCGAGCACCGCGCTGCCGGTGTGAATGCGAGGCAGGGCCTGGCCGATGGTGATGAAGACGAGGATGCTCACGAGCGCCACCATGACGAGGAACGTCGTCCCGCACCGCGGGTGCATGGTGGTCTTCCCGCGCGAGTTTTCGTCCTTCAGCTCCATGTTCGCCTCGTTGGTGCTGATCGTCTTGTGCTCCGCGAAGTGGTACTGGAAAACGCGGCGGATGTCGGGCACGCGGCGGACGACCC
>JBEKGQ010000833.1:0-3409 GCA_050012715.1 Polyangiaceae bacterium | reverse complement strand
GAGCGCGAGGCCGAAGATGGCGGCCGCGCCGATGGCGAGCGTCGCGAGCATCGTGCGCCATCCCAGCGGGACGTACGTCTCCTGGGCGTAGGTAGCGGCGTAGGCCTGCTGGTTCTGGGGGGCTTGCGGGGCGAGGTACGGGTTGTAGGCGGACATCGGCTCTCCCTCTTCCCGTGAGAATACTCGAGCCCGGTCCTGATCCTTCCCTGTTCGGGTCGGTTGTGCATCGCGTCGCGAGAGGATAAGGAGGCTCGCATGCGCGGACACCTCCTCGGTTCTCTCCTCCTCTCTTCGTCTCTCCTCCTCGCGTGCGGCGGCTCCGAGCCCGCACCCCTCCCTCCCCCTCCCCCGCCGCCGCCCCCGGTCGCGGTGGTCGAGCCGCCTCCGACGGCGACGACGCCGCCCCCGCCGCCCGAGCCGACGCCGGAGGAGAAGAAGAAGGCCGAGGCCCTCAAGAAGCTGCAGGAGGAGCGCGCCAAGTGGCAGGACGAAAACAAGGCGGAGCTCGCCCGCTGGACGCCGGAGGTGCACGCGGCGGCCAAGGCGCTCGCGAGCGCCTCGTACCCGAGCCTTCGCGCGGCGATGAAGGCCGCCCTCGCCGGCCCGCAGCGGCGCCCCGGCAACGCCGATCGGGACTCGCAGCGCCATCCGCTGGAGACGCTCGCGTTCTTCGGCATCCGCCCGAACATGACGGTGCTCGAGGTCGGCCCGGGCGAGGGCTGGTACACGGAGCTCCTGGCGCCGACGCTCGCCGCCCACGGCAAGCTCCTCGACACGAACAACGACCCCAACGGTCCGGACGACTCGCGGAGCGCCTTCTACGGGCAGCGCTTCAAGGCGTTCCTCGACAAGGCGCCGGAGCTCTTCGGCAACGTGCAGACCGTCGTCGTGGACGGGAAGGCGCCGAAGCTCGACGGCGTGTCGAACGTCGACGCGGTCCTCCTCATGCGCGAGGTCCACGGCATGATCAACGGCGGCACGCTCGACCCGTGGCTCGTCGAGATCCGCAAGGCGCTGAAGACCGGGGGCATCCTCGGCATCGAGCAGCACCGCGCGAAGCCCGACGCGGATCCCGTCGCGAGCGCGAAGAACGGCTACGTGCCCGAGAAGTGGCTCATCGCGCACATCGAGGGCATGGGCTTCAAGCTGGCGGGGAAATCCGAGGTCAACGCGAACCCGAGGGACACGAAGGACTACGCGGACGGCGTGTGGGTGCTGCCGCCGACGTTCCAGCTCGGCGCGAAGGACCACGAGAAGTACGCCGCCATCGGCGAGAGCGACCGCATGACGCTGAAGTTCGTGAAGGTCGCCGACAAGAAGGCGAAGTAGGCCCGGCGGCGTGACGGGGCGGCTCGCGGGCGGCTAAGCTGAGGCTCGGATGCGCACGCGGACGAGCGCCGGCCTGCGAGCGGTGGGAGTGACCGCCGCCCTCGTCCTCGCCGCGCCGGGGGCGGCGGCGCAGGATCTCCCGCCGCCGCCGCCGCCACCCATCGGTCAACCGACCGACGTCCCTCCGCCGCCGCCGAGGCCGAGCGCGCCTCCACCGCCGCCGCAACGGTACGACCCGGCCCGGCCGCCGCCGCCGCCTCCGCCACCGGACTACCGCCCGCGCCGGCGCCGCGAGGTGGTCTACGTCTACGAGGAGCCGGTGGCGCGTCCGGTCGCGATCACGCTGAACCCCGCGGCCCTCGTCCTCGGGCGGCTCAGCGCGAACGTCGAGGTGCTGCTCGCGCCGCATCACTCGCTCGTCCTCTCGCCGAACATCCTGGTGTTCCAGGAAGGTCACGGCGGCCGCTACGATCTCGCCAGCGAGGGCCTCGGCTTCGCGTCGGAGAAGTCGAGCAGCTTCGGCGGCGAGCTCGGGTACCACTACTGGTGGCGCTGGCGGCGATCGCTCGTGGGGCCGTACTTCGGCCCCTCGCTCCTCCTCGGCAGCGTGACGAACGCCACCGTGGGGTCGACGACGAACGCGCAATTCTACTGGGGCGGCGCGTTCGACGCCGGTGGACAGGGCGTCCTCCCCGGCGGGTTCACGCTCGGCGCCGGCATCGGCCTCGGCTTCGTCGAGATGGCGACCGCGGTGGCGGTGTTTCCGCGCTTCCTCTTCCAGCTCGGCTGGTCGTTCTGACCCGGACGCCCGTCACGCGCCTTCCCTGGTGCGAAGCCGCGTCTTCCCCCGACGAGAAGCCTTCTTCCCCTGGCCCATCCCCCGTCTTGGCCTCACCGAAGACGCGGCTTCCGGTCGCGAGACCTGCGGCTTGCCCTCGCCATCCCGCGTCTTCCCCTCCCGAGTCGCGGGCATCCCCTCGCGCATCCCCCGTCTTCCCCTCCCGACCTCCCGAGTCGCGGGCATCCCCTCGCGCATCCCGCGTCTTCCCCCACCGGATACCGCGTCTTCCCCCACCGGATACCGCGTCTTCCCCCAGCGGACACCGCGTCTTCCCCCACCGGATACCGCGTCTTCGGCGCATCCAAGACGCATGATGGGCCCCGCCGATGCGCGCATGGGGTCATGCCGAGACGCCGCATCGCCCCCCCGCTCCCGCGCCATGGCCACCCCCATCCCCCGCAACGGCCACCCCCATCCCTCGTGATCCGCCCACCGAAGACGCCCCACCGGCCAGGGCGACGAAGCCCTTCCGCCACCCGCTCCCTCCCGTACCCGTGACCCCTCCACGTCACCCTTCACGGGCTCGGGCACATGCACGACCCCATCGTGCTCCTTCACGTCACCGTTCACGTTCCCCCGTGACCCCGTCCGCGTTCACTCGGCGAGTCTATCGATGCGCCCCTTCTCGACCGCGACGAGCGCGCTGCTCGCCACCGCGCGGACGCCCTCGATCATCATGGCGTAGCGCTCTTCCTTCGTGTGCCCGTCGACGTAGCGCTTGTAGAGCTGCTGCGCGACGACCGCGAGCTTGAAGAGCGCGAACGCGTAGTAGAAGAGGACGTCGCTGGCGTCCCGCCCCGTCGCCCGCGACCAGCGCTCGGCCAGCTCGACGCGCGTCAGGTTGCCCGGGCGGTTCGTCGGCCCGAAGACCGTCACCTGGAAGACTGGCGGATCGTCCGGCTCGATCCAGTAGCCGAGCGTCGTGCCGAGATCCATGAGCGGATCGCCGATGGTGGCCATCTCCCAGTCGAGCACCGCGAGGACGCGCCGGAGGTCCCCCGAGAGGACGACGTTGTCGTACTTGAAGTCGTTGTGGACGAGGGTCGCGCCGCTCTCCGGCGGGCGGTGCTCCTCGAGCCAGGCGCCGAGCTTCTCCACCTGCGGCACGTCGTCGGTGCGGGCCTTCTTGTAGCGCTCCGCCCAGCCGCGCACCTGCCGCTCGACGTAGCCCTCGGGCTTGCCGAGATCGCCCAGGCCGACCGCCTTCCAGTCGAGGTTGTGGATCTCGGCCAGCGTGTC
>JBEKGQ010000832.1:0-3416 GCA_050012715.1 Polyangiaceae bacterium | reverse complement strand
GACGTGCTTGTTCCCGGAGCAGTGCCAGGGGGGCGCATCGGCGTGTGTCGCGGCCACCGACGACGCGAGCCTGACGTACTGCACGACGACGTGCGAGAACGGCTCCGATTGTCCTACGGCGATGGCGTGCGTCGCAGGGCAGTGCCGTTACCCCTTGCCGACTCCGGGCACCTACGGCGCCTCCTGCGCGAGCGACACCGACTGCGTGGAAGGGGAGTGCACCACGACCGGTGTCTGCGCGCTGCGCTGCGTGCCGACCGCGCCGATGTGCCCTTCGGGTTACGAGTGCACGAACACCGCCGGCATCGACTTCTTCTGCATCGGCGTGCCGCCGGCGCCGGCCACCAAGAGCGGCGGGTGCGCGCTCGGCACCTCTGCCTCCGTCGCGGATGCCCCGTGGTTGCTCGTCGGGGCGGTCGCGCTTCGACTGGCCGGGCGCAGGCGGCGTCGAGGATGACCGCGTGACCGGGAGCCGCCGCGAGCAGATCCTCTTCGTCGGCCTGGCGACGGCGCTGGCCCTCACCGTCGTCGCGGCTCACGTCGTCCGCCTGGGCGAGCCGCTCGGGGTCGACCAAGGGCTCTTCGCGTGCTTCGCCCGCTGGGTGCCGCGCGGCTGGCTTCCCTACCGCGATCTCTTCGACAGCAAGCCGCCGCTCTTCCTCTACTGGTGGGGCGCGTCGGCCATCGTTCCCGGCGACGTCGTCCGCGCGGCCTGGTGGTGGGAGGGGTTCTGGTTGGCGACGACGCTCGGCGTCGCCTACGCCCTGGCCGCCCGCGTGTGGGGACGCTGGGAGGGCCTGGCGGCCGCTGCGCTGCTTTTCCTTGGCCTCTGGTTGCCGGCGTGGGGCACGTCGTCGGGCAGCTCGCACGCGCTTCTGCCTCCGTTCTGGTCGCGCGCCCAGGCCGAGGAAGTACTGGCAATGCCGATGCTCGCGTCCGCGTGGCTGGCCTGGCGGGCGCTCGACCGCCCGCGGCTGGCGTTCTGGGCCGGCGTCCTCGTCGGCGTGTGCGGCCTCTTCAAGATCCCATCGATGGCGATCGCGCTCTCCTGGGGGGTGACGTGGCTCGCATGCGGCTCCTGGCGCGGGGCGGCGGGTCGAGTCGGGTGGATGGTGGCCGGCGTCGCCCTGCCGTGGGTGCTCGCGCTCGGGTGGTTTGCGTCGCACGGGGCGACGTCGAGCTTCATCGAGGGGGTCTTCGTCTACCACCGCTACAACGCGGCCTTCATCGCGCCACCCTGGGGCGGGGTCCTCTACGACTTCGGCGGCAAGGTGATCACCGAGGCGCCGCTCCTCGGGGTCACCGCCGCGGTCGGCGTGCTCCGGCTCGTCCGCCGCGGGGCGCGCGAGGCGCATTGGGTGGCGTCGTGGGTCGTGGCCACGATGGCCGCGGTCGTGCTTCAGCGCCAGCTCGCCGGATACCACTACATGCTGATCGTCCCCGCGCTCGCCCTCGCGGGCGCGTACGGCCTCGTCGACGTGATTCGCGCCGTCCGGGCTCCCGACTCGCGTCTGGTTGCGGGCGCCGGTCTCGTGGCGCTCGCGCTCTTTGCCGCCCGTGACGTTCAGGCGTGGGCCCTGGCCTACGGCCCGGACCTCGACTACCTCCGCGGCCGCCTCTCGCGCGAGACCTACCTGCACGCGATCCAGCCAGGCGCTTTCTCGATGGCCGACGAGGAGCAAGCCGCGTCCTGGCTGCACGACCACACCGCGCCGGCCGACGGCCTCCTCGTCTGGGGGCTCTCGCCCGGCATCTACGCGCTCGCCGACCGTCATCCCGTGACGAGGTTTCCCTTCCACAAGATTCTCATGACGGATGCGCCCCTGTCGCGCATGTGGCCGGGGCTCGACCAGCGCCGCGCGGACCTCGTGGAACGGCTGCGGCGGGACCCCCCGGCGTACGTCCTGGTGGGGCGCAACGACGCTAACGGGTTCGAGCCGCTCGATTCGTACACGTCGATGATGCGCTTCCGCGAGCTGAAGACGATGCTCCATGACGAGTACACCCCGGAGGTCCCGCTCGGCCGATTTCTCGTCTTCCGTCGCGGCACGCCGTCGGCTGCACCATGACCCGGCTGCTTACGGCCCGGGAAGCTCCGGCGGCAGAGCGCCCGGGTTCTCGTACAGCGTCCAGGCGCCGCTGCGCATCACCGCCTGGAGGCCGAGCTGCGGCGGCAGGCGAGGTGGGCCGCCACGCACGAGGGCATAGTCGAAATGCCGGGCGTCCTCCGGCGTGAGCTGAGAGGGAGCCCACTCGACCTCCTCGCGGATCGGGTAGCGCCGATAGTCGTCGCGGTAGCGAATCGGTACGTTCCAGACGACCGCGAACGAGCGGGCCAGCTCGCCGCCCTCCGCGGCCTGGTAGTACGCGGCGAAGTGAAGGTACGGAAACGTCCGAGAGCTGACGCACGCGCTTCCACGCGCGAAGACGAGGGGGACCACCCGCCGATCAGGCTTCATCGCGGCGAGGACCGCATCGAAGTCGCGCGCCTCTCGATCGAAGCAGGCGAGATGCCAGCCGACCGCGAGGAGGCCGACCAGCGCCACTAGCGCGGATGCGATGCGCGCGGCATGGGCACGTGCGCCCTCGAGCTCCGGAAGGAGTGGCAACACCAGGAGCACGACGAGCAACGCATGCCGAGCGGAGACGTACGTGGCGGTGTTCGTGTTGAGCGGGAGAACGAAGTACATCGCGATCTGCGCCGCCAGGGCGATGGTCAGCGCGCCGACCATTCGCCTGGGCAGGGGGAACTTCGAAGCGAACGTGAGGCTCCCGGCCGCGACGGTGACGAACGCGAGGAACGCGGCGTCGGGCCACGGATCGGGCAGCCCGGCGCCGAGGAACTCCGGGAACCGCGCGACGCGCTCGCCGAGCCCGGGGTTCAGGCGCGCCCACTTGCCCTCGGCCTGCGCCCACGTGAGCAGCACGAACGCGGCGGCGGCGAGCGCCGACGGCGCGAGCGGCGCGAGCGCCCGCGTGTACCGGGCGCGGTCCGCTCCTCCGCCCCACGCCCACGCGAAGAGCGGCGCGAACATCAGCAGCATCGCGAGCCCGTGGAAGTGCGTGAAGAAGAGCGCGATGGAGAGCACGCCCAGGCCCGCGCTCGCCTTCAGCGACGGGCGCCCCATCGCCACGACCACGAGCGCCAGGCCGGCCAGGAACATCCCCGTCCCGAGGAGGAAGTTGAGAAAGCCCCAGTGCCAAAGGCTACCGAACGCAAAGGGTACGGCGAGCAGCAACCACACTCGGGGCCGCTTCGTCGCGGCGAGGAGGGCAAAGGCCCCCGCGAAGGGCGCGACGGTGCAGATCGCGACGACGATGCGCATCGCCGCCGCGAGAGGCATGACTCGGGCGAGCACCTCGGCGAGCCAATAGACGGTGGCGTACGGACGATGCAGAAAGTCGGTGGTGTAGCG